>JABDQM010000035.1 GCA_013042315.1 Flavobacteriaceae bacterium
TATCGTGAACGGGTAGTCCTTCACGGAGTCTCTCCGCCTGTACAGAGTTAAAAGCTCTTCCGAAAGGAAGGGCTTTTTTTATTGCCTTGAGATTAGGTTAAGGAGAGACGAGAAGTTTATCGTGAACGGGTAGTCCTTCACGGAGTCTCTCCGCCTGTACAGAGTTAAAAGCTCTTCCGAAAGGAAGGGCTTTTTTTATTGCCTTGAGATTAGGTTAAGGAGAGACGAGAAGTGTATCGTGAACGGGTAGTCCTTCACGGAGTCTCTCCGCCTGTACAGATATAAAATCGAATTAAAATTTGAAAACCCAAAGAATTGTATTTCTGGATTATATTGTATTTTTGCGTAATATATACACAAACGAATTGATGAATTAAGATCGCATTCACAATTCGAAATTAAGACGCTAAAAGACGAAATGATCAAATTGAAAACAGATACCATTGTTTGTGCGACCATTTCCTAATAATAAGGTTGAGGGAATGATTGTTTAATTTCTAGTGGAGGAAAAATCGGGGATATCACAAAATGAAAAATAAGATTAAACTTACTGTAGATGCTGTAGTTTTTGGGTATGAGTCTGGGGACGTATCAGTACTTCTTGTTAAACGAAAATACGAACCATACAAAGATGCCTGGGCTCTCCCAGGAGGTTTTGTTCAGGAGAATGAGAATTTAGAGCGAGCAGTTGAAAGAGAGCTATCCGAGGAGACAGGTGTGAAAATCAACTATTTAGAACAGTTATATACTTTTGGGGATTTAGCCCGGGACCCAAGAGGTAGGGTGGTCACTGTGGCTTATTTCGGGTTGGTTAAACCCAATGCCTTTAAGTTGACGGCGTCGACCGATGCAAAAGAAACAGAATGGTTTAACATCAAAAAGTTACCTAAGTTGGCATTTGACCATAAGAAGATTCTAAAAATTGCTATTGAAAGACTTCAAGGAAAGATTACGTATGAACCTATTGGTTTTGAATTACTCGATAAAAAATTCCCTTTTTCCGATTTAGAAAAACTATACACCTCCTTATTAGATAGGGAAATTGATAGGAGAAATTTCAAAAAGAAAATTAGCAGCTTGAAAATTTTGGACGAGTTAGAGGAGAAGGTATCTGTAGGTCGCGGAAGACCTGCCAGCCTATTTAGCTTTAATAAGAGCCGTTACTTTCAGCTGAAAAAAGAGGGAATCATCTTCGAAATATAACCTTATTATTTATCCATAAATTTTATTTGTGTAAAAAAAACGCAAAATATCTTGTGTAATTTAAAATCACGATTTATATTTGCGTAATAATTACACAAAATAAATTTAAAACCAAGTGTTATGTTCGGAATAAACTATATCAAATTCGATTCTATGAATTACGTAATCCATTTTAAAAATGGAAGGACCAAGAACGAAGGAAGAGGGCTGTCTTTTTTCTACTTTTCACCCAACTCTTCCATAGTTTCTATACCTATGGAAAGTAAAGACTTTCAGTTCATCTTTAACGAGACAACTAAGGATTACCAGGAAGTTTCTATTCAAGGCCAGATCACCTATAAGGTAAAAGATCCAAGACAATTGGCCGAGATACTCGACTTCACGGTTAATAGTAAAGGGCACTATATTAAAGATGATAATGAGAAAATTCAACAACGAATCATCAACGAAGCTCAAACGGCTAGTGTTGGTGTTATTCAGAAATTAAGTTTAAAAGAGGCTCTTCGCCAATTGCAACAGATAGAAAACCAGATTTTAGAAAGTGTTCAGAATTCGAAAACGGTAAATATGCTCGGACTTGAAATTCTTAGCGTAAATGTTTTGGGTGTGACACCTAAACCTGAAATGGCTAGAGCTTTAGAAGCACAAATGCGAGAGTCGCTACAAAAAGAAGCTGACCAGGCCATTTATGAAAGAAGAAACTTCGCTGTTGAACAAGAGCGTATCATAAAGGAAACGGAATTAAATACAGAAATTGCAGTTGAGGAAAAGCAAAAACAGATTGCCGAAAAACAAATGGAAACCGAAGTGGTGAAACAAGAAAATGAGCAAAAGCTTAAAAAAATGAATATGGCTTCCAACATTTCCCTTGAAGATAGTAAACAGAAGCTTGTAGAACTAAGGGTTGAGAACGAGAAGAAAGAAGCTGATGTTAAAGAATATGTGTTGCACGCCAACCTTCGTCCTTATAAGGAAATGGATTGGAAAACCCTTATGGCGATTAGTTCCGATGGTGACGATCCTAGAAATCAGATAGCTATTGCTTTTAGAGAGTTGGCTGAGAATGCTGATAAAATTGGAAATCTGAATATTTCACCGGAGCTATTAGATTCCCTTACGAAAGCAAAAGCATAATTTAATGGAACTTGAAAAAGTAATTGTAATCAGAGATAAAACAAGGCTTGAGCAACTCATAGAACGGTTTAATTCTAAGGCTCAAGCTAAGTTTTATTTAGAAAGGTCAGGGGAAGATTTCGGATTTTACGAAAATGAACATAATACGTTTTACACTTCGCTGAGTGAAGTGGAAAAAGCTATTGCCACCTCATTTAAGTACAAAGTGTTGTTTCGTTCTTTCTTGTCCACTTATATGTTTGCTGAAGGCGATTTGATTGTGGTTCTTGGGCAAGACGGATTGGTCGCCAATACTGCTAAGTATGTAAATGGCTTGCCAATAGTGGCTATTAATCCCGATGCTGAACGATACGATGGTGTTCTGCTACCTCATCAACCGGGTACATTTCTTTCGGCAATTAATGGTTTTGTTCATGGAAATTATAAAATGAAAATGGTAAATATGGCAAAGGCCACATTGAATGATGGACAATCGCTTTTGGCATTTAACGATTTTTATATCGGGGCTTCCTCACATATATCTTCCCGGTATAATCTAGAGTTTGACGGAAAACGGGAAAGCCAGTCGTCTAGTGGTATTTTGGTGTCAACAGGTGCAGGTTCTACGGGTTGGATCAGCTCCGTCTTTAACATGACGAATAATATCAACAACTACTATTTTAATAAAAAAAGAGAATTCGATTTTGGATTAGACTGGGAAGAGAACAAGTTGTTGTTTGTTGTGCGTGAGCCGTTTCTCAGTAAAATGTCCCAAATAGACCTGGGCTATGGGACTATTACACGAGGAAGATCTTTAAAAATTGAATCTAAGATGCCAAACAAAGGTGTGATTTTTAGTGATGGAATTGAATCTGACTTTTTAAATTTTAATTCTGGAAGTAAAGTGGAGATAGGAATTGCTGAAGAAAAGGCAATGTTGATATCCTAAAATGATTTTGAATTTACGCTCTATAGCGATTTTAGGTAAAATTAGTTAAGTGCCTAGAGACACGATCTCCAAACTCCAATTCTTATCCTTTGAATATTTCCGATTAAAATTTGGGGATTTGATGCCTGTGTAGATCATAGCAGCTCCGGGGACGGTGAGCCAGAAAGCAGAGGAATCTGCAAGAACACCGATAAGGACCCCAAAACCCGTAGCTAAGGCTCCTGCATATATTATTGCGCCACTGGTTAAAATTGAGGTAAGTAAGGGGTTGCGCTTGATCTCGTAGATATCGCTCAATGCCAATTGTTGATTGTCGACAAAGATGGTAGTGTTGTCAGCAATGGCTAAGCGACCTGTGATTTTTTGACCTGCTGAAGTCACGATCCTAACCCTCTTTTTATTCTTGATAATGATTTCTTTTTGGGTCTCCTGGTTGGTAATTTTTATGGCCTGCTCTTGGGACCAGCTAAAAAAGTTAACGCATAAAAAAAGTAGAAAAAAGATGAGTGTTTTCATAAGGGAGATTTTATCTGTTTTGAGATGTACTTACCCGGAATAGGTTGCTTGATTAATCCCTTCGGAGATAAACCTACTAATAATTCGAGTCTTTCTCAACAAAAGAAACTTGGAGATAGAACTTTCTGTCGTTCGACGAAAAACTACAGCCTAAAGTTTACATAATTAAAAATTGTAATTGGCTACCACACTAAACTGATCAAAGTTACTGGTGTTGAAGATAATTTCGGGATCTGAATTGTTTCGGTTCTCCTTGTGGATAAACAATACATCGAAATTGAGACCTTGAAAAAACCCTATGAATTCGTAATGCAAACGCAGGTTCAGCTGATAGTATTCATCCAAATTGTACTTATTGAATTCCACGTCCCCGGCCCTGGGCCCGAAGACCTCGGTAAGATCAAGTCCTAAGCGCAATCGTTCCCGGTTGAATTTGTATTCCCCCGAAAAAGTCAAAACCTCAGTGTCACCAAATCCTTCTAAACGGGAACGGGGAATAGAAGTAAAGAAATGGTCCCGCCCCAACTCTTTAGGAAAAAGGAATCTACCGCTGTCAAACGCACGAGTAAATGCAACGCCAATATGCCAGTCCTCCGGTTCGTAAGCCAATTTGGCGCTCAAAACCTGCCCGTTCTCCTCAGGTTGTACATAGCGTTCCTCATAAGCGAGCTCTTTTTGAAATGAGTCGGGGATCTGTATGGCATATTGCATACCCAGTTTCCAGAAATTGTAGTGAAGATCCATTTCCAACATGCTGGTGTGATGGATATTATCCAGATACCAATGGTTGGCCTTGATATTTGCATGTTTAGTTTTGTTCTCGTATTGAAGCAGGGCAATTCCTTTTGATTCTGTTTTGTCCCGGTAGTCGGCTAGTTCTCCATTGGGTTGAAAACCATTATTCACCAAGCCGATAGCCTCATTAAAGTTGAACCATTCTACCGTACTCCTGGGGGAAACCCGGTCTAGCCAGCTCAGGTTAATACTGTGTTTATTTTTATTGAATTGAAACCAAACTCCTTTAAAGGCAAAAGGCTTCATCCTTCCGTCACTCTCATTTAGCAGCGGGGTTTCCTCAACAGCCAACTTACCATAAGTGGCATATCCTTTAGAGAAATTGTACTTGAGGTATAGTTCTTCCAATCGGTCGAGATCATTAAAATTGTCGAGGTCAGTAATATCGTATAATTCGTGCTCCCATTTTGAGACATCTCCCGTGGTCTCATCGGGTTGATTGAGGTCTGATGAAAATCCCCTGTAGGTAAAAATACCTTTTACCCCAAGTTCAAAACCCTTGTATTGACGCGTTTTAATTGCAAGAGCTCCTCCAATCGCATTGGTGTAGTAATCTTTTAGTCCCCCCTCATTTAAAGTGCTCATAAAGAAATTTCGGATATGTCCTTCTACCTCGGAATCAGTAAAAATTTCTTTAAGGTTGTCAACATCAGAAGTAGAAATTCGTTCCTGTGCCAATAAACCATTGGTCAACAGAAGAAGGGTAATACTCAGGTATTTTATGTTATCATAAAACAAGACAAACTACTTTTTCGGATTGTGTTCTGAACAAAGTAAAAGTAGTATTGGGAATTTACCCGTCTAGTAACTCAGGTTACACCTATCAAATTCATGTTCCAGAATGCTTTTAGAAATCGTCAGCGGGAAGAACTTATTGAAAAATAGGTGTTCTCATAATTGCTCTTTGGCAAGAATATTCCTTTCCCACAATGCTTCTTGTTTTGTATCTTTGCTGCCCTATTAAATGCAGGTGTGGTGGAATTGGTAGACACGCTAGTATCAGGAACTAGTGCCGCGAGGTTTGGGAGTTCGAGTCTCCCCACCTGTACATGATTAAAACCCCCATTTTTAGGGGGTTTATTATTAAAAGTTTTCCATAGTAGAGGAGACGAGAAGTTTATCGAGAAGGTGCAGTCCTTCACGGAGTCTCCCCACCCGTATCAAAATAAAGCCCTCTTTTAAAGAGGGCTTTATTTATTCGATATGTATGGAGGGATGAAAAACAGTACCCTCTTATTGATTAAAAGTTGAATTAGTTGTCTTGAAAATCTTTTAGGAGAAAAATCCGAAAGCTGCGAGGATTAAACAAATGACGACAGCAGCTAAAATAACCACAAGTACCGCCACCATAGCGATTAAAAAGCCATTTAGCATTTTAGTACCAAAGCTAATCTGTTCTTCCATGGTTTCGATTGTTTAGTGAAATATACAAAAAAAGACTAAAATAGTCCTTTTCACAGGCCACAAATTGGACAAAAACAGTGGGCCTATTGCATTTTAAAGATGTGCGGTTAAAATTTTCGACAAAGAGTCGAATCTGCCTTATCTCATGCTTTTTGAGGGCTTAATTTTTTGCTGAGCTCCTCCAGAGAGACCCCCTTGGTTTCGGGCATCATAAAAATTACAAACAGCAGCTGAAGAATCATCATGCCGGCAAAAATGCTAAAAACTACGCCCGGACCAATGCTACTGAAAAGGAAAGGGATAGAAGAAGGAATGATCGCTGCCAGTACCCAATGCACCGAAGAGCCAAAACTCTGTCCATAACCCCTTAGATGATTGGGGAAGATCTCTGAAATAAATACCCAGATCACCGATCCTTGCCCTATGGCATGAGCGGCGATAAATACAAAGAGGAAAGAAGCTACTGCCAACCCTTCCCATTCAAAAAAGAAGGCGCAGGCCACAAGAGAGAGTGAAATGATATACCCTACTGAGCCAATATACATCAACTGTTTTCTTCCCATTCGGTCTATGAGATAAATGCCAATTAGTGTAAAGACCATATTAGTAACACCAATACCAATGCTACTTAACAAGGCTGTGCTAGCTCCCAGGCCTGCTTCTTCAAGAATTCTAGGAGCGTAGTAGAGGAAGGCATTTATTCCCGACAATTGATTAAAGAATGCCAATAAGAATGCCAATATCAACGGGAAGCGATATTTTTTAATAAAGATGTTTTCTCCCGAAACCACGTTCAAACTTTCGAGTTTGATTTCCTCGAGGACCTTGTCGATGTCGAGATGCGGATTAATACTTTGAAAAACGTTTCTGGCCTCCTCAAAACGAGATTTACTGAGGAGCCATCTCGGACTCTTAGGAATTCCCAAGGCCATTACCGTATAAATTGCAGCCGGGATGGCTTCAACACCAACCATCCACCTCCAGGCATTATTCTCGATATTGCTAAGCAGATAATTCGAAAAAAAAGCGATAAGAATCCCGAAGACAATATTGAATTGGTACAAACCCACAAGTTTACCCCTGTCTTTGGCTGGCGCGATCTCAGAAATATAAGAAGGAGCCGCAACAGTAGACGCACCTACCCCTAATCCGCCTATGAATCTAAAAATGGCAAAAGTCACAGGGTCATTGGCAAAGGCCGATCCCACGGCAGATACCGTATACAAGACACCTATCCAGATCAATGTTTTTTTTCTGCCCAGGGAATTAGTCGGGATACCCCCGAGCAAAGCCCCAACTACGGTACCCCACAAAGCCATTCCGATAACCACTATGCCATGGAAGCTATCCGAGGATTGCCAAATTGCCTGGAGCGACTTTTCAGCTCCCGAAATAACAACGGTGTCAAATCCAAAGAGAAATCCGGCAAGGGCAGCGGTAACAGAAAAGCGCAGAATTTTGCGGTCCATAGCGGTTGGGTTTGATGTAAATCTAAGGAAAAATTATTCTCACCCTCCGTATTCTTATGATCAGGCTTAGATATTTAGATGAGTAGAAATATACGTAATGATCTTTTCCGTAGCTCCCTTCTGTGCAGTGACGTATTCCGAATTAATATTTCCTTGCTTCTTCCTCGCCTTATCATTCTCCAGGAGTTTATTAAGCGTGCTGATAAAGGAATCTCCGTTTTCGACAACTGAAATTCCTTCCAACTCCACCAGATTTTCTGCTTCTTTAAAGCCTTCAAATTGAGGTCCGGTGAGTACTGGGATACCAAAAACAGCAGGCTCAAGTGTATTGTGCAGGCCCGTGGCAAATCCGCCACCTACATAAGCGATATCCGCATAGGAATACACCTTTGTGAGCAAACCTACAGTATCCAGAATGAGGAATTGAGCAGAGGAGAGATCCGAGTTTTGGATTTGGGAGTAAAACAAACTGTTTTCCGGGAGGGATTTCCTTAAAGCTTTAAGATGGTCCTCTTTAATATCGTGGGGAGCGATGACTATCTTGATATTCTGGGAAATTTCCTGTGCATTTTGGATTAAAAGCGCTTCATCTTCTGGCCAGGTACTGCCCATCACAAGACAGAGCTTATCCGCTTTAAAATCATTCATAAAATCCAATGTATTGTCCCGTTTCAGAATTTCAGATACCCTGTCGAAGCGAGTATCTCCTGAAACGGAGACCTCCTCTAAGCCAATACTGTTCAATAAGGATTCTGAATTTTTATCCTGTACAAAGTAATGGAAGAACTGCCCTAATGCCTGTCTCATAAATTTTCCATACCATTTAAAATAAATCTGATCAGCGTTAAATCTGCCTGAGATAAGTATGGCGGGGATCTTTCGCTTTTGGAGTTCATTGAGATAATTAGGCCATATTTCGTATTTCACAAACAAAGCCAGAACCGGTTGAACTCGATTAAGGAAGGTATTTACCCCATTCTTTGTATCCATGGGTAGATAGGTGATTAGATCAGCTTCTTCAGAGTTCTTTTTTACTTCATATCCTGAGGGAGAAAAAAATGTGACCAGAATTTTGTGTTGTGGATAGGCTTTTCTCATCCCTTTAATAACAGGAAGGCCCTGTTCAAATTCCCCTAAGGACGCAGTGTGCACCCAAATATACTTGTCAGATTCTCTGATCTTATCCTGCAGAAATGCAGTTACACCTTTTCTGCCCTCTACAAAAAGGCGCAATTTGGGTTTGAAGATAGCTGCGATCTTCAGCCCTTGCCAGGTAATGAGAATGAGAAAATTGTAGAGGAAATACACTGAGGCTTCATTTGTCGCTAAAATACGCTTCTTTGGGAAATTACATTGGTCGCCGTTCCTTAATTTTGTAATATTGCGGCCATAGTTTAGGGTATGAAAAAAATACAAATGGTTGACCTTGTGGGTCAATATCAGGAGATTAAAGAAGAAGTCAATATCGGGGTTCAGCAGGTAATGGATACTGCAGCCTTTATCAATGGTCCTGAAGTTCACGGCTTTCAAAAAGAACTGGAAACGTATTTGGGTATTAAACATGTCATACCCTGCGCCAATGGTACAGATGCCTTGCAAATTGCAATGATGGGGCTGCGCCTTCAGCCAGGGGATGAGGTAATCACCGCAGATTTTACCTTTGCCGCAACAGTTGAGGTCATTGCCTTACTTGGCCTGACGCCTGTACTAGTTGATGTGGATCCAGAGACTTATAATATTGATCCTGAGGCTGTTGAAAAGGCCATCACTCCTAAAACAAAAGCAATAGTACCGGTTCATCTTTTTGGGCAATGCGCTCCCATGGACAGGCTTCTTGAAATTGCCGAAAAGCATAACCTTTTCCTTATCGAGGACAATGCTCAGGCCATAGGGGCCACACATACCTTTAGCAATGGACGTAAAAAGAAAGCGGGAACTATGGGCCACGTGGGTGCCACCTCCTTTTTTCCCTCTAAAAACCTGGGCTGTTATGGTGATGGCGGAGCCATTTTTACTGATGATGACGATCTCGCACATTTTATAAGGGGTATCGTCAACCACGGGATGTATGAGCGATATCACCATGACGTGATCGGTGTTAATTCTCGCCTCGATTCTATACAAGCCGTAGTCTTAAGGGCAAAATTATCCAGACTCGACACCTATTGCGACAGAAGGCGTGATGCGGCAAGAAAGTACAATCTGGCTTTTGGAGCTTCAGCTGACATCGTCCTTCCCAAGACCGTAAATAACTGCGGAATGATCTGTGATACTTGCGACTGTCATGTATTTCATCAGTATACTCTTCGCATAACTAATGGTAAAAGAGACGCGCTGGCCGCTCATCTGTCAGAAAAAGGGATTCCTTTCGGAATATATTACCCTATTCCGCTACACAGACAAAAGGCCTATGCGGATACCCGCTACAGGGAAGAGGATTTCCCGGTTACAAACCAGCTGGTAAAAGAGGTCATCTCTCTGCCCATGCATACAGAATTGGACGAGGAGCAGATTGCATTTATCACGACGACCATCCTAAATTTTATTTAGACAAATATGAAGATATTAGTTACCGGAGGACTCGGATTTATCGGTTCGCATACCGTAGTCGAGTTACAGAATGAGGGCTACCAAGTGGTGATCATAGACAACTGCTCTAACGCATCGGAAGATGTACTCGATGGGATCACGAAGATTACAGGGAAACAGCCTGACTTTGAAAAATTAGATCTTCGGAACAAGGTTGATGTTCTCGACTTCTTTTCCAGGCATAAGAATATAGATGGGGTCATCCATTTTGCAGCGTCCAAGGCCGTTGGCGAGAGTGTTGAAAAACCCCTGCTGTATTATGAAAACAACCTTTCTACACTGGTCTATTTATTGCAACAGCTCTCCGCCAAGAACAAGGCTCATTTTATTTTTAGCTCTTCTTGTACGGTCTACGGCCAAGCTGATGAGATGCCTATTACAGAAAATGCACCGGTAAAACCTGCCGAATCACCCTATGGAAATACAAAACAAATAGGGGAGGAGATCATAAGAGATAGCTGTGAAGTGTTTTCGAATTTACAGGCAATTTCCCTGAGGTATTTTAATCCCATGGGGGCTCACCCCAGTGCGGAGATCGGAGAGTTGCCTCTGGGCATTCCGCAAAACCTCGTACCATTTATCACCCAAACCGGAATTGGTATGCGCGAACAACTCTCGGTCTTTGGCGATGATTACCCTACAAAAGATGGCACTTGTATTCGGGATTATATCCATGTGGTTGATCTTGCTAAAGCCCACGTGGTGGCTCTAAAACGTCTGCTCGAGGGAAAGAATGAAAAGAACTACGAGGTATTTAACGTGGGTACTGGCACCGGAAGTTCCGTTCTTGAGGTAATTAAGAGTTTCGAAAGGGTTTCAGGGGAGGAACTGAACTATAAAATCGTTGGCCGCAGGCCAGGCGATGTCGTTAGCGCCTACGCTGATACTTCAAGAGCAAATCGTGTTCTGGGCTGGAAAGCGGAATCAACGCTTGATGATGCTATGCGTTCTGCATGGCTTTGGGAGAAAAAAATACGAGCTTAAGCTGCCGTATTTTACGATCAGGAGATCCAGGAAGGGTCTTCAGTCGTAAATAGGATATGGCTAAGGAGTATCAGAATAGTTTGGAGCTGCTTCAATTGGCGGAATCCAGGGCTTTGTATCAGAAGCTCGTTCTTCAGCTTAAAAAAGATTTTACACTTGCCAATATAGAATTCGACCCTCCTGAGGACATTGCGCCTTTAGATCTGAAAGTTGCACTCAAAGAAAAGATCTATATCCTCTTGTTGGAACGATTTGCCGACTATCTCAATTTGCTCTATATCGTCGATGTTCCTGAAAAGGCCTTTTCGTCAATGGATGCTCAGGATATTGTTGAAGTGGCAGAAGGAGCCTGCTTTCTCATCCTGAAAAGAGAATGGCAAAAGGTATGGCTCAGGCATTCTTATGGCGATAAATGATTCGATCTTAAAAGAACACTCGTATAAATGGCATCCAGGGATCTGCGTATAAGCTTTTGTTCTCATCGTACAATACATCGTATCTCAGGCCAAAAGTAACCGGCCCCGAAGTGTAACCAACTCCTAGGAAGAGCACGGGGAGCCAGTAATTTTCTTTGAGTTCAGGGAATGCGGAACCAAAACTTCGGTTAACCCTCAATTGCTCAAATTCAGAAGAGAACTGAAGGGCAGGGATAGGGTTGTAATAGCCCAGGACTCCTGCTCCATATGCCGTGAATTTAGCATCGCCAAATTTTGCGTAATTAAAACTGAGATTGGATCCTATTGCAAATTGTTCAGAAACCGGATAAATAGCAGCTGGTGCCGCCACAATATTTAACGAATTATTCCCGAACCCCAGGCCGAACGATCCTCCGTAGCGCAGCTCGCTCCAGAAAGAAGTGCCAGGATACCTTCCCTGGGCATAACACCCAAAAAGCACACTGCTGCAAAAGAAGAAAAATAGGAGAATTTGTATTTTCTTGGCAGAGCTTGAGTTCATGGGTTTAAATTAAGAAATATTAGAACGTATCATCCTCACAGATAGTATTAAATATTGTATTTTTGATTAATTTTTACAACGGTAAGAGCAACCTCATCTATGGATAAATATTCCTTTTTAAATGCTGCCCACACGTCCTTTTTTTCGGACATGTACAATAGATACCTCACCCATCCAGACAGTGTGGAACCCAGTTGGAGAGCTTTTTTCCAGGGTTTTGATTTTGGGATGGAAAGCGCCCTGGACGAGATCGGGATCGATACCCAATCAGGTACGGCTATATTTTCGAACGGACAAACTGTAGATATACCCGAAACACTTCAAAAAGAGTTTCAGGTGGTTCGCCTAATCGACGGATATAGGAGTAGGGGACATTTATTTACAGCCACCAACCCCGTAAGGGCAAGGAGGAAGTATTCTCCCACTCTCGACATTGCAAATTTTGGCCTGGAAGAGGCAGATCTCGAAACCGTCTTCAATGCCGGAGAAATCATCGGTATAGGTTCAAACAAGCTTAAAAATATTATCAGCCACCTCCAGCAAATCTATTGTGATTCCATTGGGGTGGAGTATATGTACATTCGAAGTCCCGAACGCGTAGAATGGATACAGGCCTGGTTGAACAGAAATAATAATCATCCTGATTTTGACGACGCCCAGAAAAAACACATCCTCAGAAAACTCAATCAGGCTGTTTCCTTTGAAGGTTTTCTTCATACGAAATACGTAGGCCAGAAACGATTCTCCCTCGAAGGCAATGAAACGCTGATCCCCGCAGTGGACGCTATTGTTGAAAGAGCATCGACCCTGGGAGTTAGGCAGTTTGTGATGGGAATGGCCCACAGGGGCAGGCTAAATGTACTCACCAATATTTTCGGTAAATCGGCAAAGGATATATTCAGCGAGTTTGATGGGAAAGATTACGAGCAGGAGGTATTCGATGGAGATGTAAAATATCATCTGGGCTGGACGTCAGTGCGCAAGACTGACAACGGGAACAAAATCAATATGAACATTGCTCCCAACCCCTCGCATCTTGAAACTGTTGGAGCCGTTGTGGAGGGAATAACCAGAGCGAAACAAGATGTGCATTTTCCTGAAGACTTTTCTAAAGTACTCCCTATCGTAGTGCATGGGGATGCAGCGATTGCAGGTCAGGGCATAGCATACGAATTAGTGCAAATGGCCAATTTGGACGGATACAAAACCAACGGAACTATTCACATTGTGGTCAATAACCAGATTGGTTTTACCACCAATTATTTAGATGGACGTTCGTCTACCTACTGTACGGATGTTGGAAAGGTAACACTATGTCCTGTTCTCCACGTTAATGCAGATGATGCAGAATGCGTAGTTCACGCGGCCCTATTTGCTCTGGAATATCGAATGCGTTTTAAGCGTGATGTCTTTCTCGATCTCTTAGGATATAGAAAATACGGGCATAATGAAGGGGATGAGCCCCGCTTTACCCAGCCTAAACTTTACAAGGCTATTTCCAAACACAAGAATCCTCGTGACATTTACGCTGAAAAACTTCTAAAGGAAGGCATCATTGATGAGGACTATGTCCGAAATCTGGAAAAGGAATACAAAGCCAGCCTGGAAGAAGAATTGGAGGATTCAAGGAAGGAAGAAAAAACAGTGATCACCCCATTTATGGCAGACGAATGGAGTGGATTTGAAAATGTACGTGAGTGGGAGATGATGGACGAGGTTGACACGAAGTACGATCGCAAAAAACTCGACCAGATCGCCAAAACCATCACCAGCCTGCCAACGGATAAAAAATTCCTCAGGAAAGTAGAAAAACTGGTTGCCGATCGGAAGAAAATGTATTTTGAGACAGATAAACTCGATTGGGCCATGGGAGAACTACTGGCCTACGGTTCATTGCTGGAGGAAGGTTATGGCGTGAGGATGAGCGGACAGGACGTAGAACGAGGAACTTTCTCTCACAGACATGCCGTGATGAAAGTAGAAGAAAGTGAAGAAGAGGTATTGCTCCTCAACCATATATCAAAAGAGCAGGGACAGTTTCAGATTTATAATTCCCTCCTTTCAGAATACGGGGTGGTTGGATTTGACTATGGATATGCGATGGCCAGCCCAAATACCCTGACGATATGGGAAGCGCAGTTTGGTGATTTTAGTAATGGCGCACAGATCATGATAGATCAGTATATCTCTGCAGCCGAAGATAAATGGAAGCTACAGAACGGTTTGGTCATGTTATTACCTCATGGATATGAAGGTCAGGGTGCTGAGCATTCCTCGGCCAGGATGGAGCGTTATCTCCAGCTTTGTGCGAGGGACAATATGTATGTGGCAGATGTAACTACTCCTGCGAATATGTTTCACTTGTTGAGAAGGCAGATGAAAAGTAATTTCAGAAAGCCTCTCATCGTCTTTACCCCTAAAAGTCTTTTACGTCATCCTAAGGCCGTATCAGGGGTGGAAGAAATGACCAATGGTAGTTTCAAAGAAGTAATTGACGATGAAGCCGTAAAGGTCGAAAAGGTAAAATCATTGGTGTTTTGTACCGGGAAGTTTTACTACGATCTTTTGGCACAACGTGAGGAATTGAACAGAAATGATGTTGCTTTAGTGCGTATAGAACAATTATTTCCTTTGCCCTCAGACCAGATGAAGGCGGTTATCGAGAAATACAAAAAGGCGGAAGAAGTGGTTTGGGCACAGGAAGAGCCCAGAAACATGGGAGCATGGTCTCATTTAATGATGCACTTTAAGGACTCGCTTAATTTCAGGGTAGCTTCCAGACGATTCTATGCCTCCCCTGCTGCAGGAAGTTCTGTACGTTCTAAGATGAGACACCAACAGGTTTTGGATTTTGTCTTCGATAAGAGCAAGGATAACATGACACGCCCTGCGGTAAAAAAATAACCATGAGGAAGTTACTCAGCTTGTTGCTACTTTGTTCAGGACTTGCTTTTTCGCAGACTGAAATGCCTCAATACTCTATGATTATTGGACAGCTGGCCAACCTGTACAATGCTCAGGATTATCAGGGTATTTACGAGCTCTACGACGTCAATATGAAAAAAGCCCTCACCCCTGAAGAGAATGAGCAATTCTTTGAACAGAATGTCAATCGACTTATGGGCAACATAAATGAGTGGGAGTTTATCGGCTTCCAAAGAGGGGCGCACGTTTACCGTACATCTTTCGATAGGGCCTTGTCCGACATTATGATCACCCTCAGTGGGCAAAATAACAAAATCAACGGGTTTTACATCGCCCCACCAAGACCAGTGGGTATTCCGGTTTTGGAAAGAAATACGACCAGAATGATCCTACCTTTCCGGGAAGAGGTATTTGTTTATTGGGGCGGAACGACGCTGGAGCAAAATTATCATCTGGCAGAACTGTCACAACAATATGCCTACGATCTTTTAATGGTGAAGGACGGAAGCTCACATCAGGGAGATGCGAAGCTAAATGATAATTATTTTGTCTTCGGAAAGGAGATTATTGCGCCCTGCGATGGCAGAGTGGTTCTTGTCATCGATGGGGTCCCCGATAATGAACCAGGGATCATGAATCAGGAGCAACTAACAGGCAATACCATAGTATTGCAAACCGACTTAAATGAATATATCCTCTTTGCACATTTGCAGGAAGGATCACTGCAAGTGGAGGAAGGAGAAGAAGTTCTTCAGGGTGAGATCATTGCTCGCTGTGGCAATTCGGGGAATTCAACAGAGCCCCATTTGCATCTGAGCCTTCAGAATACGACGAATATGGAGGATGCCATTGGTGCTAAATTATTTTTTGATCAGATCTTGGTCAATGATGAAATAAAAACGGATTACCTTCCCGTAAAAGAAGATTTTATTAGAAATTTGAATTAACCAATTCATTATAAAGACAGAACGCATGATTTTAGAAATGAAAGTTCCCTCTCCGGGAGAATCTATAACCGAGGTTGAGATCGCTGAGTGGTTGGTGAAAGATGGCGATTATGTAGAAAAGGATCAGGCTATAGCCGAAGTGGATTCAGACAAAGCGACTCTGGAACTCCCTGCTGAGGAAAGTGGTACCATTACACTTAAGGCAGAGGAAGGGGATGCGGTTGCTGTAGGTGAAGTGGTTTGCCTTATTGATACCAGTGCCTCCAAACCGGAAGGCGATGACAAAGCCAAAAAGGAAACGAAGGAAGAGAAAGAAACTCAAGTCTCGAAATCGGAACCCGCTGCAGAAACTAAATCTTCCGAACCCGCAAAGACATATGCCAGTGGAACTCCATCGCCCGCTGCAAAAAAGATCCTGGATGAGAAAGACATACCTTCTTCCTCAGTGAAAGGGACGGGAAAAGACGGAAGGATCACCAAAGAGGATGCTATGAATGCGGTACCATCTATGGGTACGCCCACCGGAGGCAAAAGAGGTGAGTCGCGTTCTAAATTATCCATGCTGAGACGTAAGGTAGCCGAACGATTAGTATCGGCAAAAAATGAAACAGCCATGCTAACCACCTTTAACGAAGTGGATATGTCTGCAATTTTCAGCCTCAGGACCAGCTATAAAGAAGAATTTAAGGAAGCCCATGGCGTAAGTCTCGGCTTTATGTCTTTTTTCACGAAAGCAGTGATTCGCGCCCTTCAATTATTTCCGGCAGTTAATTCTATGATTGACGGAAAGGAAATGATCACTTATGATTTTTGCGATATCAGTATTGCTGTATCCGGACCTAAAGGACTTATGGTACCTGTAATCAGAAACGCAGAGAACCTTACTTTCAGGGGTGTTGAGGCAGAAGTAAAACGCTTGGCTATTAGAGCTCGCGAGGGGCAAATTACAGTAGATGAAATGACCGGAGGTACCTTTACTATTTCCAATGGGGGAGTATTCGGATCTATGTTGTCTACCCCAATAATCAATCCTCCGCAAAGTGGTATTCTCGGGATGCACAATATAGTGGAAAGACCTGTAGTAAAAAACGGAGAAATTGCTATTGCACCTGTTATGTATCTGGCGTTATCATACGATCACAGAATTATCGACGGCAAGGAATCGGTTAGCTTCCTGGTTGCGGTAAAAGAGGCACTGGAGAATCCGGAAGAGCACCTGATGAACGGGGATGTCAAAAAAGCCCTGGAATTGTAAGAAACAAATGAACCGTAATTAAAAACGCTCCTCAGGAGCGTTTTTTCTTTTTCAGGTACAAGGTGCCGGTATCGTAATCGATCACAGCCTTGCCTTTTTTTAAAATATCGGCTCCTATGATTCCATCTACCGGTAGTGCATCATGGGAGGTTAGTGCTTCGTTAATATGCTGTAGATTAAAAAGGATGATCTTTACTTTCTTCTTTTTCCAGCCGCCGATCTCAAGGACGTTTTTCTTTGAAAGTTGGGTTTCCATATCGGTAGCCCCTGCCCCGGCGGCCTTTACTTCCGAAGCCTTGGAAATTAATTTAAAATGCTCAATTTTATCGAGTCCCACACAGGAATTAGAAGCACCGGTATCCAAAATAAATCTCCCACTTACCCCATTAACCCTGGCCATTAATTCGAGATGATGAGTGGCGGTAAGTGTCAGGGGAATAGCGATGTACTTCCTTTTTTTTAAATATTTCTTTAATGACGCCATTAAAATGATTTTTGCTAAAGATAGTTTTATTTTTGCCACATGATAATCACAGATACACATACCCATTTGTACAGTGAAGCTTTTGATGAAGACCGAAAAGAGGTCATACAAAAAGCGATCGAGCAGGGGATAAGTCGGTTTTTTATTCCTGCCATAGATTCTGCCTACACAGACTCCATGCTACAGCTGGAAAGAGATTTTCCAGATTATGTATATCTTATGATGGGCCTGCATCCCACTCATGTTAAGGAAAACTACAACGAGGAGCTGGCTCATGTTGAGGCGATGCTCTCTGAAAGGAAATTTTACGCAGTGGGGGAGATCGGAATTGATCTTTATTGGGACAAGACCTATTTTGAAGAACAGCGACTCGCTTTTAAGAAACAGATAGCCTTTGCCAAATCCTTAGAGCTCCCCATTGTGATCCATTGCCGGGATTCATTCGAAGAAATCTTCGAAGTACTGGAGGAAGAAAAGGACGATAAATTATACGGAATTTTTCATTGTTTTACGGGCACCTATGAACAAGCTCTTAAGGCCATAGGCTATAATATGAAGCTGGGAATTGGTGGGGTGGTCACTTTTAAAAATGGAAAGATAGACAAGTTCCTGAATCGCATCAGCCTTGAACACCTTGTACTGGAGACGGATGCGCCCTATTTGGCACCTGCTCCTTACCGGGGGAAGAGAAATGTGCCCTCGTATCTGATGGAGGTATTGAATAAACTTTCGGATATTTACCAGATTCCTGTTGAAGAAGTCGCCAGCATTACAACGGAGAATTCCAAGAATGTATTCGGGATATAAGCAGGAGTTAAAAACTCAAATGAAATAATCTAAAGGACAACATGTCAACTCAGCATAATCTGACTAAGATTTTACTCATCTATACAGGAGGAACCATCGGGATGGTTAAGGATTACGACTCCGGTGCGCTCAAGGCCTTCAATTTTAAAAAACTCGTAAACAGCATCCCGGAATTGGGACAGCTCGACTGTGCAATTGACAGTGTTTCTTTTAAGGTGCCTATCGATTCATCAAACATGAATCCCTCACATTGGGTGACTATAGCCGGACTCATTGAAAAACATTACGCCAACTACGATGGATTTGTAGTATTGCACGGGAGTGATACCATGAGTTACACTTCTTCAGCCCTGAGCTATATGCTCGAAAATTTAGCTAAACCTGTCATATTTACGGGTTCACAATTGCCTATCGGTGATTTGCGTACCGATGCGAAAGAGAATCTTATCACATCCATACAGATAGCCGCCCTGCAGGAAGATGGCGTGCCTGTGGTAAAAGAAGTAGGACTTTACTTTGAAAACCAATTGTTCAGGGCCAACCGCACTACCAAGATCAATGCCGAACACTTTGATGCCTTTGCTTCTCTGAATTATCCGATCCTTGCAGAATCGGGAGTTCATTTAAAGGTATACGCCGAGAATCTGTGGCAACAAAAGAAAAACAAACCTCTGAAGGTTCACAAGAAATTGGATGATCGGGTGGCTGTACTGAAATTATTTCCCGGGTTTAATCGGGATCTTCTTCGCGGTGTCTTGGGGATTTCTAATTTAAAAGCTCTAGTCTTGGAGACATATGGAGCGGGAAATGCACCTACAGAATCTTGGTTGTTAGAGGATTTAAAACAGGCTATTGATAGCGGACTTTACATTGTGAATGTAACTCAATGCTCCGGAGGAAGCGTAATTATGGGGCAATATGAAACCAGTCGGGAGCTGGAAAAGATGTCGATGATCAATGGCCGGGACATCACAACTGAGGCTGCGATTACCAAACTGATGTACTTGCTGGGCAGCGATGTTTCGGGAAAATCATTCAGCACAATTTTTGAGACTTCTCTCAGGGGAGAAATGACCTAAATTTTAAGGCGTAAAATTTTACAGATCACGAAATTTTTTGTTTCTTGATCGCCCGTTGACTCGGATAAATAGAGAGGTGGCCGAGTGGTCGAAGGCGCACGCCTGGAAAGTGTGTATACACCAAAAGTGTATCGAGGGTTCGAATCCCTTCCTCTCTGCGAATACATTTGCGAAAGAATAATTTTGTCGAAGCTTGCTTCAGCAAAATGATGAATGAGCAAATGGATTTCTGCGCAGCAGAAACGTTCATAGATGTATTGCCAGCATAACACTTTGGGAAGCAGGAGCGCAGCGAATCAAATCAAGCTCTATTTAAATGCTGTTCCCCTTATATTGTTTAATGATGAGTTACAAAAATTAGGAATTCTAATTTTTCCACTTATATTTGTCAAGATGACAATAAACAGACGTTTTATCGATTCTTAACGCAAGACTTTTAATAATTAATTGTTTATTTTTTATATCTTTAAATCCTATTAACTAACTAAATTCAAGTTGAACAAAATGAAAAGATTATTCTCGATCCTGGCTATGGCTGGGCTATTTGTCCTAAGTACAAATACGGTAAG
>JABDQM010000046.1 GCA_013042315.1 Flavobacteriaceae bacterium
GTACAGGGAAGAGAAGAATGAGGCTAATTTTGATTTGAAGACCTTCGTCGAAGCTCATTTTAGTGATCCCTTTGTCTCAGGGCAGGAAATCGTGACCGATACCACCAAGAATATGTACGAGCATATCAGTAGTATGTGGGGAAAACTAACTCGGGGTCCGGACAAGTCGATTGATTACTACTCCAGGTTAGCGCTGCCTTACCAATACGTGGTTCCCGGTGGCCGTTTCAGGGAGATTTACTACTGGGATAGCTACTTTACCATAGAAGGCCTTATGGTAGATGAACAGGAAGAACTGGCCAAAAGTATGGTCGATAATTTCAGTTTTTTAATCGATTCCCTCGGCTTTATCCCCAATGGTACAAGGAACTATTACCTCACTCGCTCACAACCTCCTTTTTACGCCCTGATGGTGGATGCGGTAACCCGGGATACTAAGAGCTTGTTCCCTGACTATTACCCCTATATCCTCAAAGAGTACAACTTCTGGATGGAAGGAAGAGATGAAATCCGGGAGGCGTTCTCGGCTCAGAAATACGTGGTTCAACTGGAAGAAGGGGAGTACCTAAACAGGTACTGGGATAGCGGTACAACACCGAGGCCGGAGGCTTATAAGGAAGATTTTCATCTTGCAAGTGATTTAAGTTCCTCTTCTGAAAAAGAAAAACTCTATACACAACTGAGATCCGGGGCGGCATCGGGCTGGGATTTTAGCAGCAGATGGTATACCAGGGAAGGAGATTTTGGCTCCACAGAAACAGCCAATATACTGGCCATAGATCTCAATTGTCTTATGTATTTTATGGAGATGAGCATTGCCAAAGGATATGCCGGTGATGATGATGGAGAGAATGAAGCTTTATTTTTATCGAAAGCAAGCGATCGCAAAGCGGCCATACAAGAATTGTTTTGGAACGCCGGGGAGAATTATTTTTACGATTATAATTTTACTGAGAAGAGTTTTAGCAGAACCGCAACCCTGGCCGGAGCTTTTCCATTATTTTTTGAATTGGCCACCCCTGAGCAGGCAAAAGGTGTGAGAGATAAACTGATGTCTGATTTTCTAAAAGATGGCGGATTGGTGACCACTCTGGAAAATTCAGAACAGCAATGGGATGCACCCAACGGATGGGCCCCTTTACAGTATATCTCAGTGCAAGGCCTGCTTAATTACGGCTATGTAGATGAGGCAAAAATGATCATGGAACGATGGCTGGCTTTAAATGAGCGCGTTTACAATGACACGGGTAAGATGATGGAAAAATACAATGTTGAGGACATAAGCCTGCCCTCCGGGGGAGGTGAATACGAAACCCAGGATGGATTTGGATGGACTAATGGTGTTGCCCTTAGCTTCAAGGCTTTACTCGAAGAGATGGCGCCCGAAAAATAAATTTTAGACATTAAAAAAGGATGTTTTAAACCTCCTTTTTCTATTTCTTTTCTTCCTCTTCAGTGCCTATTCTAGACTCCAGAGCCTGTTTGCTGAGGCTCGCTAAATTAAAGTTCGGATCCAGGGCAAGGGCTTCATCTATTGTGGCGATTGCCATTTCAATATTTTTTGGATCCATTCTGTATTGTACCAAACCTTTAAGGTGAAGTAAAGCCGCATTCAAGGAAACTTCATAAGGCTGCTGCCTTTCGTAGAAGGCATAGGTCATGCCTTCCTGTAGATTAGATAAAGCATATTCAATGTTTGCCATCGCGCCTTCATTATCTCCGGTTTGAATCTTCAGATCAGCTAATTCGTAAGCGAGGTATGCATTTGGAGATCTTTGATTGAGGACCTCAAATTGCTCCAATGCCCTTTTTGGTTGATTGATGGCCTTAAGGCTGATAGCTTTAACTTGAACGGCCAGGTCAGAATCAGCTTCGTTTTTTTCAATACCAATAGTATTAAGAGCTTGTATGTGCTGATTGTTATTTGCATAAACATAAGCCAGTGTATCTCTGCGCTGTACGGTGGGAGATAGTACATTGAGATGCGTCAATGCGTGAATTACGCCATTGACATCACCCTGAGCTTTCATTTGTTTGTAAAACGCCTCGTAATGACTTTTTAAATCGGTTGAGTTCTGCCCAAAGGAATAAGAGACCGATATCAGCAAAAGGATAAGTATACGTGTTCTCATGATCTTTAATTTAGTGCGGCAAAATTAATATTTATTTTCGGCTTCCCCTATGAATT
Organism: Flavobacteriaceae bacterium; assembly: GCA_013042315.1. GTDB lineage: Bacteria > Bacteroidota > Bacteroidia > Flavobacteriales > Flavobacteriaceae > Muriicola. Next base: position 2,189 of record JABDQM010000046.1, read on the forward strand.
CACAGGAAATGATAGCCTTTAGGAGGGATGAATAATTCGTTTACTAGTCGATTTAGGGCTGAGGTTCAGAGCCGTCTATCGGTTTTTTAAATTGAAAACCCAAAGATTGCAGTGTTTTGGCTTTAACCTCTTTTCCCGATTTACCCGCGTAACTTTTAGTATAAGAAGGTTGAGTGAGCCCACGTTTTCTGGCTTCCTGTACGTAAAAGTCTCTTTTTAGGGGATGAAGAGGGTAAACTCCATTGATAAGCTTGTTCCACCAGTTCTCGGTAATAATAGAAATCAGTATGTCGAGGCAGTCTTCCAGGTGGATCAGGTTGATGGGCTCATCGCCATTAGAGAGATTCTGTTGTCCGGAGAGATAAGTTACCGGATGCCGATCGGGCCCGATCAATCCTCCAAATCGGACAATAGTACTGCTAATGGAAGCGTCTTCCGTAAAGAGTTTTTCTGCTTTAAGGACGGCTTTAGCAGATGCTGAAACCGGTTTAGGTTTTGATTTTTCTGTGACAACTCCCTGCAGTTCCCCATAAACGGATGTACTACTTACAAAAATGACTTTTTCTAGGTGCATAATCTTACAGGCCTCGTGCAACTGGTCTATTTTATTGAAGTAATCAGAGGTGTCCGACTTTCTTTTTGGTGGGATGTTTACGATGAGGATATCTACCTCTTTGAGGAAATCGATAAGATGACCTTTGGCCCCATCCTTAAATATTTCAACGTAGAATGGGGATATCCCTTCTTGTTTTAATATTTCCAGATTAGCTCTGGTGGTGGTCGTACCCAAAACGGTATAATCCTGCGAGATCAATTTTTTTGCGAGGGCAAAACCCAGCCAACCACATCCCAGAATGCCTATTTTAGAATTCAATGACGAATTGTTTTTTTAGTGATTACTGCATCATTCAGAACAAAAGGCATGGGAATATTATCCTCGGGCCTCGGAGGTATTTCCATCAGCGGATTTTCCAAGAGATCATTGGAAGCTTCATACAGGGTTAGATTTAACTCTGCCCCGGCTGGAATACTCAGCTTTAACATTGTTGAGTCATTATCACTGATATAATGCGTCAGTAAACGTCCGCTTTTTCGCTGCTTTAAATAGAAATCGGAGAGTTCAATTCCATTGACACTGGCTTCACTTACAGGTGTAGCATCCGTGTATATGTCTAGTCTATTTACCGCGCGTTGAGGAAAAATACCTATTTCAAGAATGCGCTTCTTATTTAAGATAGTGTCACTTTCAATGGTGACCACCGGCCCTTCGATAGATTTAAGTGGGGCCGGTGAGGAATACGTAATTCTGGAGCCGTATTTACTACTGATGATGTTCTCCATTTTGTCAGGGGTCATTTTTTCCGTTCCCAGCGTGGCTGAGGTCCAATCAGAAAGCAGGTGTTCATAAGTTGCCCATCGAGCCATCTTTTCGTCGGTGTCCAGAATATAGACCAAACTGGTAGGCTTGGCGTTATCAGGTGTAAAACTCGATTGAAAATGTGAAACAACTACAGCAATCATGAAACTTACAAAGCAAACTGCTCCTAGCATCTTCTTGCTGGTGTAACGGGCGGTAAGGGGTAATAACAACCAGAAGAGGAGTGTAATAAACACAGTCGCCGTAACCAGCATTTTTAGCCCTAGTGCCACAGGGAACATCGAAATAAATGGGGCGTAAATAAAAATGGCCGGAAGGGCTAGAAACCACATCAGCAAGGGATCTGGTTCTTTTTGATAGAGCATTACCAACAAAGAGGCGAGAAAGGCATAAAGGGGAATGACAAAATAACCCGCACCCGGAAGATATTGGGCTACTCCCCAGCATATCGCCAGCCATACCAGGGCGGGGGCAACTAGTAAATCGGGGATGCTAACTCTTTTCAAGCTGCGATATAACCAGAAACATATGGCCAAAGAGAGGAAGACCAGAGCAAGGGTATAGGTGTGTCCGTTATAGGGGAAGCCGTGTAATATATCTTTGTATTGTGGATAGACGGTAGTGATCGCGTTCCAGGCGAAGTATCCTATTCCCCCATTGATCAGAAGTGTAGCAAGAACAGGAATAAAACCTTTTGCAATACCCATTAAGCTGAAGGTTCCCTTTTTAAAGCCGAATACCAACAAGACTAGAAACAAAACAACAGCCACCCACCACATCGGCCAGATCCAGTCAAATGGGTAATTGACAATGTCGAACACAGGAATATTAAAATAGACCTGATCATTTAGGCTTTTCAGTTGACCAAGATCGGATTCACTAAAGTGAAGCAGCAGGGGCATAAGATAGCTTCCCTGGTGGGTAAGAGAGTTTTTTTCCAGACGTTCATAGGAATCACGCACCGTGTGGTAGTCGAAATGGTCGTCGATAAAGGCAAAATTAAAGCCTTCTATATCCCGGTCTTCCCTGAACACGGTAAGATCCGTATCGTTGGGAAGCAATTTATAAATACTGTAGGCTAGCGAATTGGTCACGGGGAAAGATGGTTTTGCTTTTACAAATTCCTTTAACAACTTCTCGTTACCCCGGTTGGTCTCCATAAACATATAGCTGGGTCCGCCACTTCCCCTGGCCTCAAAATTCAGTACCAGCCCTACATCCGAAGTCCACGGATGCTTGTTGGCAAACAAGTCGGCCCCATTAAGTCCTAACTCTTCGGCATCTGTGATCACTATGATCACATCATTTTTCGGTTTTTTTTGCTGTTCGAGAAAAGCGCGTATTCCCTCTAAAATAGTGGCAACCCCACTTCCGGCGTCGCTGGCTCCCAGGGAGGAGTGAGGATTGCTGTCATAGTGTGTTAGCAGCAGAAGGGCTTTGCCATCGCCACTTCCCTCAATTCGGGTGACAATATTGACGGCCTTACTGTAATTGGCCCAATCTCCGGCCGTATATCCTTCTTGCAGGCTTACTTCAAGGCCTAAATTTTTCAATTCGTTCACAATGTACTCCCTTACCTCTTTATGAGCCGGGAAACCTACAGCGTGGGGCTTTCTTGAAATCTCTTTAACATGTTTCAGGGCACGGGTGGTAGAAAACCCGTACGAGTCCTCTACACTTGAATTGCTATCGGAGGGCATCAGGGCTTTAAAACTCCAAAATACGGCCAGAATGAGCAGGGGAAGGGTAATCCAAAGCCTCAATTTATTCATGGGTTTATATTCTTTTTTAAAAATAAAGAATTATCACCGGTCTCTGTCGTTTGTCGACTAATTTTAAAAGATAAGCACAAATTTCCTATATTTAAGGCTAACCAATTCAAAACGATCAGGTATGGGTATTAAAAGTTTTATGGGCCGCAGAGCCAAAGATGTGTCCAAAAAAGAGTACAATGCCCCTATTTTGGTGGAAGACTATATGACCAGGAAGCTGATCACTTTTAGCCCCGATCAGTCTATACTGGAGGTCATGGAATCATTTGCCAAGAATAGAATTTCAGGAGGTCCTGTCCTTGATGACAATGGATTTCTTGTGGGCATCATTTCGGAGGCCGACTGTATGAAAGAGATTTCAGAAAGTCGTTATTTTAACCAGCCTATTCTCGATAAGAGCCTAGAGCGATTTATGACCAAAAAGGTACAGACTATACCCCATGATATGAGCATATTTGATGCTGCAGGGGAATTCCATAAAAACAACAGGCGCAGATTGCCGGTTATGAAAGACGGAATTATTGTAGGTCAGATCAGTAGGAAAGACATTGTGATTGCGGCATTGAAACTTACCAGCCACAATTATAAATAGAACAGAATATTGAATTACATAATAGCCTTATGATCACAGTCATAGGGCTATTCTCGTTTTACGATCATATAGTAATCGTTATCCAGGGGCAGATATCCCAGATCATAAACAAAGTAGTAGGTAGTACCTTTCTTTGTAGTATACAGGTTAGTGATATACTCAAAGTCGAACCCCTTATCTAATAGTCGGGTCTTTGTTGTCCTTGTCTTCCCATCTTTTAGTGGGAAGCTGTCGAGGACGCGATAATTCTTACGCAGTCTGTTGTTGATATTGCGAACGAGGTTCTTGCTATCCTTATTGAGTTTGTTGTTGTAGGCATTCCGGCAATAATCGGAACAGAACTTCTTATCTACCCGCCCCCTGATGGGTTCACTGCATTCCAAACATTGCCTGTCCATAAATTAGAGAGCTGAGGTTAATTATCTTAAAGATCGCATATTTCACAGAAGTTGGCAAGCAGGGAAGTCCCTATTCCCGTTCCATGATCAGCGCAGGTAAATCCAGATTGCTATATAAAAGATTAAAAACCTTCATCTCAGTGTTGACAATAGCATCCCATTCAACTTCATAGCGTACCCACTGTTTTTGAAGGTCCTGAAATCTCTCTTTGGCACCCTCGGTTACCTTCGGTTCTGCAGCGTCTACATAGTCTTTGAGATTCATTAATTCGGCATTCAATTTATTGTTGTAATTGATGACGTCCTGAAACGTTTTCTGCCTGGGCTGGATGAGGTTTTTTTCCCATTTGTCTATTCTGGCAATCAGGCTATCACCCGTAGCGAGCAGATCCTTGGCTTTGCCATTATTCTCAAGTATCTTTTTGTAGGCCTTTACCTGATCACGCACAGAGCGCATCTCATTTACCGCTCGATGGATGCTGGTGATCATAGACTCAATATTGGTGAGCATTTGTTGCTGCTCTTGATAATCTGCGGCGCTGAATTCCACTTTTGGATTAGGCATGATCCTAACGCTTGTTTCGGATACCTGGTCACCTTGCGAAAACCTAAGTTGGTAAACTCCCGGACCTACCCTTGAGCCGGCGTAATTGCCATAGACAAAAACTTTGTCCACCGCCGGGAGGGGATCTTTTCTGAAATCCCAGGTAAATCGGTTATAGCCTTTTTTGGCAGGAAGAACCTCCGGTTTCGAAGGGCCACCGGGCCAGCTTTTAAAATCTTTGTTCTCTTTGCTCGTGTACAAGCGGATAGTTTCTCTGTTTTTCATCACTTCCAGGGTCAATGGGATGCTATCGGCCTTTTTGTTGAGGTAATAGTCAATGGCCACTCCTTGTTTTGGATTTTGGCCCAGCCCGGGAATAGGTCTATCCGTACTTCCCCCAAAAAGTAAATACGTATCCTTAGGTTTGATTACCTGCAGTGAAGCCGCACTCACAGGTGCAGCCTGAATGCTGCCTACATCGTCGAGGATCCAGAAGGAACGCCCTGCAGTCGCTACGACAAGATCATTGTCCTGTATAACCATATCATTGATGGGGACCACGGGTAAGTTGAGTTGAAAAGCCTGCCAGTTTTGACCTCCATTAAAGGAAATATACATCCCGGTTTCGGTACCTGCATATAACAATCCGGGTCTTTTGGTGTCCTCGCGAACCACCCGAACAAACGTATGTGGGTCAGAAATTCCTTGAACGATCTTTGTCCAGGTCTCACCGTAATCTGTGGTTTTGAATATATACGGTTTCAGATCCATCGTTTTGTATTTCATCACAACAGCAAAAGCCGTTGCCGGATCGTGAGGAGAGACCTCAATACTGTTTACTATACCATCATTCAACTCTTTGGGTGTTGCATTCCGCCAGGTATTTCCACCATCTCGAGTGAGGTGAATGAGGCCATCATCGGATCCGGCCCAAAGTACGCCTTCCTCATGAGGAGACTCCACCAGAGTCATCAGGGTATTATAATTTTCACCTCCTGCCGCTTCATTGGTATACGGGCCGCCTCCGGGACCTTGTTTACTTTTCTCATTTTTTGTCAGGTCCGGACTCACCACGGTCCAGCTCTGTCCTTCATCAGTCGATTTAAATACGACATTCCCTGCATGGTAAATAGTATTCCTGTTATGAGGCGAACTGATGATAGGGGCATTCCAATTGTATCGATATTTAAAATCGGCCGGTACATTTCCAAGGGCCAGTTCCGGATATTCCTTTATCGCCTTTCCTTCACGAGAAGCTTTTACCCATTTTTCAATAATTCCCTGATAGCAACCACCGTAGATCACATCAGGTTGATCAGGATCAAAGGCGAGGAATGCGCTTTCACATCCCGCCACAGAATACCAGTCTTTCCAGTCTATTCCCCCGTCTCCTGTCCTGCTAGCAATAGAAATAGCAGAATTGTCTTGTTGCCCACCATATATGCGATAAGGAACCTGATTATCTGTGATCACCCTATAAAACTGCGCAGTGGGCTGTATGGCCTGCGAACTCCAGCTTTTCCCACCGTTATTGGATATATTAGCCCCACCATCGTTTGAATTGATCATTTTGCTGTTGTCCTGAGGATGAATCCACAAATGATGATTATCACCGTGAGGGGTGGGGAGGTTAGAAAAAGATTTACCCCCGTCGATCGATTTCATGACCGGGGCATTCATTACGTATACTATATTTTCATTCTGAGGGTCGGCAAGGATCTCCATATAATACCAGGACCTCGCAATATTTATCCTGTCGCTGTTAATTTGCATCCATTTCTTCCCGGCGTCATCGGAGCGATAGACACCGCCTTTATCTCCCTCGGCTTCAATAACCGCAAAGACCCTTTCCGGATTTGCCCTGGAGACTGAGATCCCTGCTTTTCCGAACTCTTTTGGCAGTCCCGTTTTCATCTTATTCCAGGTGAGACCCCCGTCAGTCGATTTAAATAGTCCCGACATGGCTCCGCCGGATTCCATGGTCCATGGATAGCGCCGATGCTGCCACATGGCCGCATATAGAATTAGTGGGTTATTCATGTCCATTGAAAGGGAAGAGGCGCCTGTCGTAGCATCGAGATAGAGTACTTTTTCCCAGCTTGTTCCTCCGTCTGAAGATCTGTAAATACCACGATCTTCGGAGGGCCCGTATTGAGCTCCCTGGGCTGCCACAAAGATGATGTCGGGGTTGGTGGGATGGATCACAACGTCTGAGATATGACGGGTATAGTCGAGTCCTTTGTGCTTCCAGGTTTTTCCCGCATCTGTGGAAATGTAAATACCATCACCCATAGAAGTCATCACCCCTCTGGCTGCATGTTCGCCCATTCCTGCTATTACCAGATTGGGATTGCTTTCAGAGACAGCAATCGCTCCCACGGTGCCCGTTTTAAAGAAGCCATCTGAGATGTTTGACCAGCTAATCCCGTCATCTGTTGTTTTCCATACTCCACCTCCTGTGCTTCCCATATAATAGGTCATCGGTTGGCCTACAACCCCGGAAGAAGCGACACTTCGACCTCCCCTAAAGGGGCCTATATTTCGCCATTTTAATCCGTGAAAAAGGGAATCTTCTACGGTAGGCGGGGGTGGTGTATTACGTGATTTTCTCCTTTGTGCCTCAAGGGAGATAGGAAGGATCAACAATGCAAGGAGTAAGATATTTGTGAATTTCATAACGACAGTTTGAATGGGTTAGCTGATTTGATCAGGAATCAGATGTAATTATATCTAGTGTTTTTAAAGCTAATGGTCAATAGCTACTCAGGGTTTATAGGCATCATAAAACTCGTTTAGAACACAACTAAGGTAGCAGAGGGCGAACACACAAATCTATTTTTATTAATTAGTACCTCCCTCTCTGTTCGGAGATCTTGGGCTAGGCCACTCCCTTTTTTCTCCTGTTCTGGGATTGATAGAAAGCACCGCCTTTTCCCTGGATGTTTTTTCAGGATCTTCACTAGCCATATAAGTGAGGATTGCCGTAAGGATCACATTGTTGCGAACATCGTCAAAAACGATCTTGTCATACGTATCGAGGTTGGTGTGCCAGGTATAGTTCCAGTAGCTCCAACTCAGAGAGCTCAGGGAGAAAGCCGGGGCGCCCTGTGCAACAAAAGAAGCGTAATCCGATCCACCTCTTCCGGGATTTCCCGGGAAGCTGGTTTCAATGTGTTTCGTGATACTTGTAGGAACAGCCTCCATCCATTTCCCGAGATAGGCATAGGAATGCAGGAATCCCTGGCCGGAAAGGTTTACCACTCTTCCTGTGCCGTTGTCCTGGTTAAAGAGCGCTTGCAGCCCCTCAACAACTTCAGGCCGGTCTTCTACAAAAGCTCTTGACCCGTTCAGACCTTGTTCTTCACTACCCCACAAACCAACAATGATGGTGCGTTTGGGATTGGGATATAACTTTTTAAGTATCCTGGCAGTTTCCATCATGGTGATGGTTCCGGTACCGTTGTCGGTTGCTCCCGTACCTCCGTCCCAGGAATCGAAGTGTGCAGAAAGTACAATGTATTCATCCGGAAACTCAGTGCCGGGTATTGTCGCAATCGTATTAAAGGTAGGTACTCTTCCCAGCTCCTTGGATTCGGCCACGACCTTTATCAAAGGGTCACTTCCGTGTTCTACCATTCGATAAAGCATTCCGTAGTCTTCCAGGGAAAGATCTACAACCGGTATTTCTTTTGTATTCGCGCTAAAAATCTTATTTGCGCCGAAACCTGAGGACCAGCGCGATTGAATGATGCCAACTGCCCCGGCTTCTTCCAATGCCTGGTTGATAGTTCGACTGGTATACCCGGTATTTCTGATTTTCTGACGCCAGGCATCCTCAAGTTCGTTTCGATCCGATTTCATTTTTTCGAAGGATTCAGGCGTAGCAAATTCTTCCCAGTTGTAATCGGGTCTTCCTGTAGGTTGAGGCATAGATACCAAAACAAATTTGCCTTTTACGGCAGACACCCACTTTGTAAAAGCAAGAGAATCAGAAAGCGTCGGAATGGTGATAAGATTAGCTTCAATTCCCTTTGGGGAAGTGCCCGGACTCCATGCTAATTGTCTGCCACTTAATGAGACTACTCTGGGCGAAAGCATATCAATATGAGTAATTCCGCGTTCCCATCCCCTCCAGGTACCCCAGGCTTCATTTTCTGCTGTAATTCCCCATTTTGAGAAAGTGTTTACAGCCCAATCGTGGGCATTCTTCATTTGAGGTGAACCTACAAGGCGCGGACCTATAACATCCATAAGCTCGTGAGCCAGTACAGTTAATTGGGAATTCTCATTGGCTTCTTTTTCGATAGCTGCTGCCATATCCTGGGCGCTTTGGGCCTGGACAATTAGCGTGCTGATTAAAAGGGCAAATAGCGTGCAAAGTTTTTTCATAGTGAGAGTCTATTTTTAAAGAGTCCCTAATATAAAAAGAAAAGCTGTGCTGCGGTAGAACAGGAGGATTATTCTCTCCGCTATAAAAAAGCATAAAAGAATGCAAACGACTACAAACGATAACAAACGAAAATAAATAAGTAACAACCTACTAATGGTTCTTATGGATCTATGTTTGCCCTGTTGGTTGTAGTAACTGATAGTATTAACTGTTTAACCTTAAAATTAGTAATCATGAATGCACTTAAAAACAAAGTACAGTTGATTGGAAATCTGGGACAAGATCCGGAAGTTGTAAATCTTGACGGGGGTAGCAAACTGGCCAAATTCTCCATTGCCACAAATGAGACTTATAAAAGTTCTAATGGCGAAAAGGTCACCGATACCCAATGGCACAACATCGTGGTATGGGGAAAACTGGCCGATGTGGTAGAGAAATACTTGTCCAAAGGCAGCGAAGTGGCTGTGGAAGGAAAGTTAATTCACAGGTCTTATGAGACCAAAGAAGGCGAGAAAAGATACGTCTCTGAGATCAAATGTAATGAGCTCTTGATGCTAGGACGTCAATAATAATACAGCTGATCGATAAAGGGGGCGTTTCGCCCCTTTTTCTTTTCCAAAAACGGGATTCTGCCTAAATTATAGTTCCCCGAAATCAAATTTTTTATTTTGGTTTACAGGAAGATTTAGAACTCATGAAACGAATTCTCACAGCAATGATCACAGTACTCATCCTTGTGTCCTATATGGGGCATACCCAGGGGACAGAGGCTGATATTGCTTTTTTCGAGTTTTATGAGAGTATCGCCATAAGGGATGCCCAACTTGAAGCAACCCTTGAGTTTACTTCGGAAGAGGATGAATCCGACTACTGGAGGGATCAGTTGAATTTTGAAAAACGCTTAAAGAAAGAGATGTATCGGGCCTATAAGACCTATATTTTTTTTAAAAGAAAGGCGTATCAGGAACATCAAAAAGAATGTGATATTATAGCCTATCACGGAAATGGATATAACAATAAGGCTTTATTCTATGAAGTTCACGGTATGAATGCTTCCCTGGAGCAGGCTGATGTAACCAAGAATACTGGCATTCTGCCTTCTATGGCTTCAAAGTATTAGGTGTAGTGAATCTTTTTAGGCTACTTTTTTAAGAAGATCAAAACAGGGGCAGCGTTTGCAACGTTTCTTTTCAGACTTTTTATATTTCTTACAACATTTGGATTTGCAATTGCCGCAAGACAAGGCGTGTACTCCGGTCTTTTTTAACTTTTTAAGGCGCTTTTTTTCTTTTTTACCTTCTTTCTTATTTTTCCCCATGTGGACATGCTGTAGAATCCAAAAATAATTATTTTTATTTAGAATTAATAAAAATAGTGTGTAAAATTATTCAGTGGGGCCAGCGGCAGCGCTATCTGCCGTAATTTGCTGGACATCCCTATCGAACAAGTATAAGCCCCCCTTATCATTTCCTATCAAATTGATCTTGTCCAGGATATTCCTTGCAAGAGCTTCTTCTTCTATTTGTTCTGCTACATACCATTGAAGAAAATTATGGGTAGCGTAATCCTTTTCCTCCAGCGCTACATGTACCAGTTCATTGATACTTTGGGAAACAAAGATTTCGTGCTCGTACAATTCCTGAAACATTTTCTGAAAGCTACCGAAACTTTTCTTGGGAGCTTTTAAGTTGGTTATATGAGCATGTCCGCCTCGTTCATTTACGTATTTAATCAACTTGAGCATGTGCATCCGCTCTTCATCAGAATGACGATACATAAACAAAGAAATTCCCTCGAGCCCTTTAACTTCTGCCCATGAGGCCATAGCCAGGTATACTTGTGATGATTCGGCCTCTACACGTATCTGTTCGTTCAAGGCCTTTTCCATTTTGTCGGTCAACATAGTTTGTGTTTTCTATAAAAATACACAAACCAATCAATTTGATCAATGATATTCGTCAGCTAATGCCTGTATTCCAGATTAACTTTTTGATAGTTATTCAGCCAACTAGAAATAAAGTTCCTGCACCAGTCGAAAAGTATTGGCATGGGCTTCTACTATCACTTTGATGTCGCGGGAATAGCCTCCGCCCATACTGCATTGAACAGGAATTCCCAGATCTCTGCATTTTTTAAGAACAAAGGCATCCCGCTCTTTGCACCCGGCTGTACTTAGGCCAAGCGTGCCCAGTTTATCTGTTGCCAGGACATCTACACCACAGAGATAAAAGACAAAATCGGGGCGTTCCTGCTCGAGGAGTTTGGGAAATACATCTTTGAGAACTGCGAGGTATTCCTCGTCTGTGGTTCCTTTTTTCAACGGAATATCCAGATCTGATGTTTCTTTTTTGAAAGGGTAGTTTCCACTGCCATGCATGGAAAAGGTGAAAACCGTCGGATCTTGTTGAAAGATCTGAGCTGTGCCATTGCCCTGGTGTACATCCAGATCTACGATCATGATTTTCTTTGCTTTTTTCCCCTGTTGAAGGTATCGCGCACCAATAGCTTGGTCGTTGAGCAGGCAAAATGCCTCTCCCCGGTCGGTATAGGCGTGATGTGTGCCTCCGGCAACGTTCATTGAGACGCCATATTCAAGCGCATAATCACAAGCTTTTATGGTTCCGTCTGCAATGATCCTCTCCCGTTCTACCAAAACCTCACTCAAGGGAAAACCTATCTTCCTCGCGGCTTTCTGTGAGATTTTCATATTTAAAAGATCGTAGTAGTAATCAGCTTCATGTACAGCCAGGATAAATTTGTCATTGGGGATTTCAGGTTCAAAGAAATTCTCAGCCGTACAGGTTCCTTCGTATAGCAATTGCTGTGGCAGCAGGTCGTATTTGATCATAGGAAACCTGTGGCCTTCCGGAAGTGGATGTCTGTAAATCGGATGAAATGCAATTTTTAGCACAGACTATTGAACCTTTAATTCTACAACATCCGATACAAATTCATTGTCATTCACGATGCCCTCAAAATAAAGTTTTACAGTACCCAAGCCGTAATTCAAAAAGCTGAATTTCCCTACTCCTTTAGTATCTATTACAACATCCGGGTGCCAGTCTACAGCACCAAAACTGTTGAAGAATGTACCCGAGTAGCTGTTGTACATGGGGTTGTAAAACCGCTTATTTGCTGTAAAGGTAATGGGGATATCATAGTCAATTAAGGTGTTACTAAATTGTGCCCTCCTCGCTTTGGAAGGATCTGTGACAATCTTGATCACACCGCCACCTCCCCGAATACCAGCGCCAATACCCGAGGGATTTATTTCTATATAATCAACCTGATCCATAAAGAACCTGTACAAAACGGTAAAATTCGTCAA
>JABDQM010000048.1 GCA_013042315.1 Flavobacteriaceae bacterium
ACATAACAAACAGGGACAAGGCCAGCAGACTTTTTGTACGAAAAAAGCCCAGAAATGCGGATGTCTATCCCGTTGAAGTAGCCTATAGGGTCGACTACAGGGAAAAAAACGGAAGGTGGTACTACGGTTATAGTAATGCCCTGCTCGAATTTAAAATAAATTGGGACAGAAAGTTGTTTAATTCGGTTTATAGCATGACATGTGAGATGGCGGTCACTGATTGGGAAAAGAACTCTGACATTTCTGAACCAAGGTTCAGAGACCGACTCAAATCGACTATGATTCTGAGTGATGAAGCTTCAGGATTCTCAGATCCCGACTTCTGGGGAGAGTATAATATTATTGAGCCTGAAAAGTCGATCGAATCTGCGATCAGAAAAATACAGCGGCAATTGAGAAAACAAGGTTAGTACCTATAGTACTTTTACACATATCTCTTAAAACCGTCCAACACCTGGGCGGTTTTGTTTTTAAGGAGGTTGTAGAATAGCGGCCTGAAAGTTCTCAGACTTATAAACAATTGTTCATAACTAAGGTTTATAATATGTTGATTTTTAAATCCTTACTAAATTTGCTTAATCTAAAGTTTATATTACATTTACCTGTGGTTATGAGAGAAACTCCTTGTGGGTTATAACTAAAACCACTATAAAGTTGACGTTCTTTATATTGTTGCTATGGGCATTTTCACGACCGGGAACTTCGGTTTTCGGAAAAGAAAAACATACTGATTGAAGAAAGCCTCGGTTTTCAGAGATTAGAAGGATATGATCAAATCGAATACGCAACCTCAGGGTTAGGTATCAGAGGAGAACATATCACCGCAACAAGAAGAGACAGGAATCGGGTCTTGGTTGAAAAATTGAGAACGAAGATTGTTTCAAACGTTGAAACAGCAGTGCTGTCATTCTTAGGAATGTTTTTTTGGTGCCTCGGCGCCAAAAATAAGCAAGTTGTTTCTAGAAAGCCATGTCAATGTACCTGTACAATGATATGGCTTTTGTTTTTTCCGCACTCCATAACAAATCTCCTTTAATTCCCGCCACTGATTAGGATTTAGACCTTTTTTCCCTACATAAATATTGTATATTTGCTGGCTCGAATAATAATCAATTCCTTACATGTCCAAAATTGTCTATACCCTTACTGATGAGGCTCCGGCCCTGGCAACTCAATCGTTTCTACCAATAGTAAAAGCCTTTACCAAAACGGCCAATATGGAAGTTGTCACAAAGGATATTTCCCTGGCAGGAAGGATCATTGCCAATTTTCCGGAATTCCTGAAAGAAGAACAACGAATCTCAGACGACCTTGCCGTTTTGGGTGAAATGGCAAAAACGCCGGATGCCAATATTATTAAACTTCCAAATATCAGTGCATCTATTCCTCAATTAAAGGAAGCAATTGAAGAACTGAGAGAAAAGGGCTATCCGGTTCCGCTTTATCCGGATGAACCAAAATCAGAGCAGGAAAGGAACATTAAAGCCCGGTATGATAAAATCAAAGGTAGTGCAGTAAATCCTGTCCTCAGGGAAGGAAATTCTGATAGGCGAGCTCCCAAACCCATTAAGAATTACGCCAAAAAGAATCCGCATAGAATGGGACCCTGGTCACCTGATTCCAAAACTCATGTGGCTACAATGTCTTCAGGAGATTTTAAATCGAATGAAAAATCCCTCACCTTGCCAAAGGATACCGTTCTTGCCATAGAATATATCGATGAGAAAGGAGAAAGATCGCTGCTCAAAGGTGACATCCTTGTGAAATCCGGGGAGATTATCGATGCCTCTGTACTCAGCAAAGAAGCCCTCCTTTCCTTTCTAAAGGAACAAGTTGCCGATGCCAAAAAGAGTGGAATTTTATTTTCAGTGCATCTGAAAGCTACTATGATGAAGGTCTCCGACCCCATCATTTTCGGTCATGTTATGGAAGTGTACTTCTCCAAAGTATTTAAAAAACACGCATCAACCTTTGCAAGGATGGGGATCAGTGCTAATAATGGCTTAGAGAGTTTGCTTGAGAAAATTCAGCAATTGCCCGAGAAGGAGCGCAAAGAAATTGAGCAGGACATTACTGAATCTATTGAGGAAGGACCCCAGCTCGCCATGGTTAATTCTGATAAGGGTATAACCAATTTACACGTGCCCAGCGACGTGATTATCGATGCTTCCATGCCTGCCATGATCAGAACTTCCGGAAAGATGTATGATCACAATGGAGAGCTGCAGGATACTAAGGCGGTTATTCCGGACAGCAGCTATGCAGGTATTTACCAGGCAACCATAGAATTCTGCAAAATACACGGGGCTTTTGATCCACGTACTATGGGGACAGTTCCCAACGTTGGTCTGATGGCCCAGAAAGCAGAAGAGTACGGCTCACATGACAAGACCTTTGAGATCAAGGGAAATGG
>JABDQM010000049.1 GCA_013042315.1 Flavobacteriaceae bacterium
TCAAACCCAGCAAGAATGAATATTCCACAGTGGCGAAGTATACGTCTCAGCCCCTTATCGATGGGTTTATAACCGACACCAACAGGGATACCTATTTAAAAAAATCGGCCTCTCTGATTGTGAGTCCAATCGGATCCGGCAGAGTGGTTATGTTCGCAGACAATCCCAATTTCAGGGGATCCTGGTATGGAACCAACCGATTATTTCTCAACGCCCTGTTTTTGGGTAATCATATCAATGTCCCTAAATAAACACCTATGAAAAAACTGTACATTTTTATAAGCTTTATACTGCTCAGCCTGATATCTTTTGGCCAATCTTCTGAAGGTGATGGCCCTTTTTCCCAGCTCATTATCAGGGGCGTCACCCTGATTAATGGAAATGGTGCACCTCCCATAGGCCCTGTGGACATTGTTGTGGAAAACAATGTCATCAAAAAAGTACAGGTAGTTGGTTATCCGGGGGTGGAAATCAGGGAATCGAGAAGGCCAAAGCTACTAGCAGGAGGGAAGGAATTAGAGGCTTCGGGCATGTACCTCATGCCGGGCTTTGTGGATATGCACGGCCATATCGGCGGGAATTCCCAGGGAGCTGATCCCGACTATGTATTTAAACTTTGGATGGGTCACGGAATTACCTCCGTTCGGGAACCTTCTGGCAGGGGCATCGATTTTGCCATGGACCTGAAAAGGAAGAGTGCTAAAAATGAGATCGTAGCCCCAAGGATCTTTGTCTACACAGGTTTCGGACAGGGCAGTAAGGAAGAGATCAGTTCCCCCGAGATGGCGAGGGCATGGGTCCGCAATAACGCAGACAAAGGAGCTGATGGAATAAAGTTTTTTGGGGCACCCCCCGAGATCATGACAGCCGCCTTGGCGGAAAACAAGAAATTGGGACTTCGGTCAGCTTGCCATCACGCTCAGCTCGATGTAGCCCGATGGAACGTTCTTCAATCGGCCAGGGCTGGCCTCACCAGCATGGAACATTGGTACGGATTACCGGAGGCCTTATTTACAGACAGAACGGTACAGGATTATCCGCTCGACTATAATTACAACAATGAACAACATCGCTTTGAAGAAGCCGGGAAATTATGGCAACAGGCCGCGCCGCCGTATTCGGAGCATTGGAATAAGGTCATGGATGAATTGATCTCACTCGACTTCACCCTTGATCCCACGTTTAATATTTACGAGGCCAGCAGAGACCTGCAGCGGGCCCGCAGAGCAGAATGGCATGAAGAATACACTTTGCCATCACTTTGGGAGTTTTATCAGCCCAGTAAGATCTCACATGGCTCCTATTGGCATTACTGGGGTACCGAACAAGAGGTTGCCTGGAAGAAAAACTACAGTTTGTGGATGACTTTCGTCAATGAATACAAGAACCGTGGAGGAAGGGTTACGACAGGATCAGACTCAGGTTTTATCTTTCAACTTTACGGATTTGCTTATGTGAGGGAATTGGAATTACTGCGCGAAGCAGGATTTCATCCACTCGAAATTATCAGGAGCGCTACACTCAACGGGGCAGAAGCCCTGGGTGTAAGCGATAAAATTGGTACAGTAACGGTAGGTAAACTAGCCGATTTTGTCATTGTAGAGGAAAATCCATTAGAGAATTTAAAAGTACTCTACGGTACCGGAGCTATTAAGCTTACCGAAGACAATGAAGTTGTTAGGGTAGGCGGCGTTCGCTACACCATCAAGGATGGAATTATTTACGACGCGAAGGCACTCTTAGAGGACGTGAAACAGCTTGTGCAGGAGAAAAAACAAGCAGAAGACTACAAAATATTGCAACCGGGAGTAAAAGAATAAATAGTGTCATAAGGTATTTTTTTAGACGGTAAAAGATTGATTCTTAGTTTTAAATGCCAGTTCAGCTTTTATGCGAGCATTTTTAAATCGATACAATCGCGCTATTTTCTCAGTTTCAGCTTTTTTAACTTCCCTATTAAAAAGAGAACCATCAGGCCTATTGACCAGAAAAGAATCCACTTGATAATTTTCCACTTTAGCATGATCTTTTGAATTCTGAGCAGCAATTCCTGCGGTAAATAATATGATCAGGAAACAGCTTAATTGAACTTTCACGATTCGGGTATTGGGTTTATTAAAGAAACTACCGTTTAGGCTTTTCTTAACTTGTAAATCGCTGAAAGTCAGATATTTTTCGGCAGAAGGATAAAAAGCAGACCAAGGGTATTATTTTTCCGTTGAAGAAAACTACCTCAGGGAGTAAATAGTCCTGTAAATTGACATTTCATCGTGAAAATCACGGCTTTGGAATTGAATCTTCCTTTGATCTGAGTTGCGGTTTGCTTTTTCTAATCGACATTTACCCAACCGCTTTGCAATACCTTAAAGAAGGCTAAATCCTTGTGTTCTGCATTGCGCATTTTTGTATCTTTATACTTGCTGTGAAAAAGGCTGCCACTAGTTTGCATTAAGCCTAAAATCGAAATCATTAAAAATACACTCTTGGCTGTGCTTTGCTTCACGCTTCTCGGTTTTTCATCAGGTATTGTATCACTAACCGAAGTAGAAAGAAACTTTACCATCGACAAACTCCGGGCAAAGGAATAATTCCCGGAATAAAATAAATCACCATGCAAAAAAGTAACGTTTATAAAAACATTTTAAATCTCAGGATTTACGGGCAGATGACACGTCTATTTCTTCTACTCTTGCTGGGCATTCCTCTACAAAATTTTGCCTATCAGGATGTTCAGGCATCCGCTGAACAATTCACTTCATACAGAGGTGAAATCGTTGACAGTGAAACAAACAAACCACTAGTATTTGCAACTCTAACCCTTGAAGGCACTAATATCAGTACGGTAACCAATACCGAAGGAGGGTTTTTGTTAAAGATTCCCTCTATTACAGAAAGTACTTCCCTGAAGGTGAGTTTTTTGGGTTATAGGTCGAGGACAATTCCCCTGGCTTCGTTAAGTGAGGGTAACAACAAGATTGAACTTGACGTTCTGGTAACCGAATTGCCCGAGGTGAATATCAGTGTGCCAAGGGAAGCAGTTACGCTTGTAAAAGAAACCTTGAGAAAAAAAGGCGAGAATTATTTACAGGACCCTAGTGTTATGACTGCATTTTACAGGGAAACCATTAAAAGAAGAAGAAGGAATGTCTCCCTTTCAGAGGCCGTGGTCTCCATCTATAAAACACCTTATAGTTCCGGCAGACGCGATGCCGTACAGATGTTTAAATCTCGTAAAAGCACCGACTATAGTAAGTTGGATACCCTGGTACTAAAACTACAGGGAGGGCCATTTAACGCCTTATATGTAGATGTGATGAAGTACCCCGAATATATTTTTACCGAACAGAGTATCGATGATTATACATTTAAATTTGACCGATCGACACGGATTAATGACCGACTGATCTACGTCATTAGTTTTAATCAACGGAAAAATATTATCGATCCTCTTTACCAGGGGGAATTATATATCGATGTAGAGAGAAAAGTGCTTACCAGTGCCATCTATTCCCTAAATATTACGGACCGGGCCAAAGCGAGCAGGCTTTTTGTCAGAAAAAAACCCAGGAATGCAGATGTGTATCCCGTTGAAGTCGCCTATAGGGTTGATTACAGGGAAAAAGACGGGAGGTGGTTTTACGGCTACAGCAATGCCTTGTTAGAATTTAAAATCAACTGGGATAAAAAACTATTTAATTCGGTGTATAGTATGACCTGCGAGATGGCGGTTACCGATTGGGAAAAGACTACGGATCTCTCTGAACCCAGGTACAGAGACCGACTCAAATCTACTATGATACTAAGTGATGAGGCTTCAGGCTTTTCAGATCCCGACTTTTGGGGTGAGTACAACATCATCGAACCTGAAAAATCCATTGAATCTGCTATTAAAAAAATTCAACGACAACTGCGAAAACAAGATTAAATACAGTATTAACAACTAATTGTCCTTAAAAATCGCCCATCCTTTTGGGTGGTTTTTTTCTTTTATGACTTGAGAGATGGCGCTGCTTACACTTTTTTCACTTATGAACAATTGTTTATAACATAGGTTCATAAAATGTTGATTTATAAAGTCTTACAAAGTTTGTATAATTCAATGTTTATGCTACATTTACCTATGGTTATGTGGGAAATTCCTTGTGGATTATACCAATAGCCATTATAAAGTTGACGTTCTTTATATTGTTGCTATGGGCATTTTCACGACCGGGGACTTCGGTTTTCGGAAAAGAAAAACATACTGTTAGATGAAAGCTTCGGTTTTCGGATAACAGAAGGATATGGGCTAATCAAGTACGCAACCTCAGGGTTAGGTACTAAAGGAGAACATATCATCGCAACAAAAAGGGACATAAAACGGGTCTTGGTTGAAAAATTGAGAACGAATTGTGTTTCAAACGTTGAAACAACCGTGCTATCATTCTTCGGAATGAGTTTTTGGCACCTCGGTGCCGGAAAATGCAAGTTGTTTCTAGAAAGCCATATCAATGTACCCGTTACAATGATATGGCTTTTGTTTTTTCCTTGTGAAAAGATCGCCTTTCTTCCCCCTATAGATTGAGATTATTCCCCTTTTATCCGGACATAAAAATTGTATCTTTGCTCGCTCGCAACCTAATACAATTCTTTTATGTCCAATATTGTTTATACCCTCACTGATGAGGCTCCCGCCTTGGCAACCCGATCGTTTTTACCTATTGTAAAAGCCTTTACCAAAACGGCAAATATCGAGGTGGTCACCAAGGATATTTCTCTTGCAGGAAGGATTATTGCTAACTTTCCAGAATTTCTCAAGGAAGAGCAAAGGATAACAGATGACCTTGCCATTTTAGGTGAAATGGCAAAAACACCCGAGGCTAATATTATCAAACTTCCCAATATCAGTGCCTCTATTCCGCAATTAAAAGAAGCCATTGAAGAACTGAGAGAAAAGGGATATCCTGTACCCCTTTATCCTGATGAACCCTCCACCGAACAGGAAAGGAATATTAAAGCGCGATACGATAAAATTAAGGGGAGTGCAGTAAACCCTGTCCTAAGAGAGGGCAATTCTGACCGAAGAGCTCCTAAACCTATTAAGAATTACGCAAAGAAGAATCCCCACAAAATGGGACCCTGGTCTCAGGATTCCAAAACCCACGTAGCTACCATGTCTGCCGGGGATTTTAAAGCAAATGAAAAATCAATTACCCTGCCCGAGGATACTGTACTGGCCATCGAATTCACAAATGATCAAGGCCAAAGAGCTCTACTAAAAGGCGATATTCTGGTAAAATCCGGGGAGATAATCGATGCATCCGTGCTCAGCAAAAATGCGCTTCTGGCATTTCTGAAAGAACAAGTGGCCGATGCTAAAAAGAAAGGAGTGCTATTTTCCGTGCATCTGAAGGCTACCATGATGAAGGTTTCCGATCCCATTATTTTCGGACATGTCATGGAGGTCTACTTTTCAAAGATTTTCGCCAAATACAGTGAGACCTTCAGTAAGACAGGGATCAGTGCCAATGATGGGTTGGAGAGTCTGCTGGAGAAGATTAAGAAACTACCTGAGGAAGAGCAAAAGGCGATTGAAGGTGACATCATGAAATCAATAGAGGAAGGACCTCAGCTTGCTATGGTCAATTCGGATAAGGGAATAACCAATTTACACGTTCCCAGTGATGTGATCATTGATGCCTCCATGCCGGCAATGATCAGAACTTCGGGGAAGATGTATGATCAAAATGGGGAACTTCAGGATACCAAAGCAGTAATTCCGGATAGCAGTTATGCCGGGATCTATCAGGCAACCATTGAATTTTGTAAAAAACACGGCGCATTTGATCCGCGAACAATGGGAACCGTTCCCAATGTGGGATTGATGGCGCAAAAAGCCGAAGAATACGGCTCTCATGATAAAACCTTTGAAATCAAAGGGCAAGGTGTTGTCCGTGTTGTAAACACCTACACCAAAAAAGTCCTGATTGAGCATCAGGTGGAGGATGGGGATATCTGGAGGATGTGTCAGGTGAAAGATCTTCCGGTGCAGGACTGGATTAAACTTGCCGTATCCCGAGCCAGGGCTACCCAGACCCCGGCTATTTTCTGGTTAGATAAGGACAGAGCCCATGACAGGGAACTAATAAAAAAGGTTGAACAATATCTTCCCGGGGAAGACACGACCGGACTAGACATTCAAATACTTTCTCCTGATGAAGCTACCAAAGCCACGCTGATTCGACTCAAAGAAGGGAAAGATACCATATCGGTCTCAGGAAACGTATTGCGTGATTATCTCACAGATCTGTTTCCGATCCTGGAAGTTGGAACCAGTGCGAAAATGCTTTCTATAGTACCCTTGATGAAAGGAGGAGGTCTTTTTGAAACCGGAGCCGGTGGATCGGCACCAAAGCATGTGGAGCAATTCCTGGAAGAAGGACATTTGCGTTGGGATTCGCTTGGAGAATTCCTGGCCCTCGCCGTTTCCCTTGATTTTTACAGTGAGAAAAATTCAAATCCCGAAGCCCACGTCCTGGCTGAAGCTTTAGATGCGGCAACAGAGGATTTTCTTAGCAATAACAGATCGCCATCTCGAAAAGTAGGAGAGCTCGATACTCGAGGCAGTCATTTTTACCTGGCCTTGTATTGGGCACAAGCTTTGGCGAATCAAAGTGAGAATGCGAAACTGAAAGCGACTTTTAAAAATATTTTCCAACAATTGGAGGCAAATACCCCTGCAATTCTGAAAGAACTGGAAAATGCCCAAGGCAAGCAGCAACACATAGGAGGGTATTACAAACCTGATGCATCAATGCTTGAGGAGGCGATGAGACCCAGTGCTTCCTTTAACAAGGTGCTGGAAGAGCTCAAGTAAAAACAAAACACGACAAAAAAATTCGGACAATTTCTTTACAGGCATTTGAAATGCCTTAAACTTTGTTATTTTTAGGAAAATTTTACTATGCATTTCCTAAATCGGTATCTCCCGATTTTATTCCTGCTTATTTCTTCCCTTTCCCTGGCCCAGAATCGCTATACGATCAGCGGTACCATAAGTGAAGCTTCGAGTAATGAGACCCTCATTGGTGTAACCATTGCCATTCCTTCGCTCAGAACCGGGGTTACGACAAACGAATACGGCTTCTACTCCCTGACCCTTCCGGAGGGAACCTACGAAGTGCTCATCAGCTATTTAGGATACCAGGATATTGTCCAGAGCGTAACTTTTAATCAAAACCAGAAACTTAACTTCCAACTCACAGAGCAAGCCGAAATCCTTGAGGAGGTGGTGGTGGTTGAAAACGTTGAAAAACTGGACATCCGAAAACCCCAGATGAGTGTAAATACACTGGCAGTACAAACCATAAAGAATATTCCCGTGGTTTTGGGGGAAGCGGATATCATCAAGTCCCTAATACTCCTTCCCGGGGTTAGCAACGCAGGGGAAGGGGCATCAGGCTTTAATGTCCGGGGTGGCGCTGCCGATCAAAACCTGATTCTACTCGATGAAGCCACCATTTTCAACAGCTCTCATTTGTTCGGTTTTTTCTCCGTGTTTAATCCGGACGCCATAAAAGACGTCAAATTGTTTAAGGGAGCAATTCCCGCCCGTTACGGAGGTCGGGTTTCTTCAGTTCTTGAAATATTTCAAAAAGAAGGAAATAGCAAGGAGTTCAAGATGAATGGTGGCATTGGAGCCGTGGCGAGCAGATTGCTGGCAGAAGGTCCTATCGTCAAGGACAAATCGGCTTTTCTTATAGGGGGAAGGGCTTCCTATGCACATTTATTCCTTCCGCTTTTCGACATAGACAATACCGCCTATTTCTACGATCTGAACACCAAGCTGAATTACAAGATCAACGCAAATAACAATTTGTTCCTCTCAGGCTATTTCGGGCGAGATGTGTTTGCCATCTCAAATAATTTTGAGAATATCTACGGTAACAGCGTTTTAAACTTGAGATGGAACCATCTGTTTTCCGATAAGCTCTTTAGCAATTTGTCCTTGATCTACTCCGATTTCTATTACGGCCTGGAACTCGATTTTGTTGGATTTAAATGGAACTCCGGGATCAGGAATTTTAATTTAAAATACGACCTCAAGCACTACCTCAGTGATACCTTCCAGGTAAATTACGGGCTGAACAATATCTACTACACTTTCAATCCGGGCAAAATCGTTCCCAATAGCCCCGATTCAGGAATACTGGAAGAACAATTAACGAAAAAATACGCCAATGAATTTGCGGCTTATGTTGATGTTGAACATTCAATTTCTTCCTCCCTGAGTCTGCAATACGGCTTGCGGCTGAGTCATTTTATCCGTTTTGGCCAGGATGAGCTCAATGTATATGAAAATGACAATCCTGTGATCTTTGATCCCTTCTTGCTGGTTTATCAGGAAGCGACACCTATCGGAACTGTTTCCCCCGGACGTGGAGAACAACTGGCCAGCTTTACCAATCTGGAACCTAGGATAGCCGTAGCCTATACCTTGGATCCTGATCAATCAGTAAAAGCCAGCTATACGCGAATAGCTCAGTACCTTCATCTGCTGTCAAATACTAGCTCCCCCACTCCATTGGATGTCTGGACCCCCAGCGGACCTTTTGTTAAACCTCAGATCCTAGATCAATATGCCCTGGGGTATTTCAGGAACCTTTTTGAAGGGGAATACAGTTTGGAAACCGAAGTGTTTTACAAAGACATCCAGAATAGAATCGATTATATTGACGGAGCAAACCTTATCGCAAATAATGCCATTGAGCAGGTGATCCTCAACGGGCAAGCCAGGGCCTATGGCCTGGAACTACTTTTTCGAAAAAATGAAGGTCGATTTAAAGGATGGCTGGCCTACACCCTTTCCAGGTCTGAACAGCGCACTCCGGGAAGAACTCCTTCGTTTGACAACAACCGCTCTAACCGGGAAACGGGAATCAACTTTTCGCAATGGTACAGTACTCCATATGATAAAACCCATGATGTCTCCCTTTATGGCAGCTATGATTTAAATAAGAAATGGCGATTTAATACAAACTTTGTTTATCAGACAGGGCAACCCACCAATTATCCGGTGGGCCAGTTTCAATTTCAAGGACTTACTGTACCATTTTATGGTCTGAGAAATGAAGAACGACTACCTGATTATCATCGACTCGATATTTCAGCCACGCTTACACCGGCTAAAAATAAAAAACGAAATTTCCAGGCGGAATGGGTTTTTAGTATCTACAATGTCTACAGCAGAATGAATGCCGCAGCCATCAATTTTAGAAGAAATCAGGATACCGGGGCAAATGAAGCAGTGAGAACCTCAATATTCGGGATTGTACCTGCGGTAACCTATAATTTTAAATTTTAAGTATAAGCATGAAACGCTTTCTATTTCTTAGTCTGATTCTGGCTGCAGCCACCATGAGCTGCGAAGATGTCATAGATGTGGATCTTCCTGAGCAGGACACGCGACTGGTGGTAGACGGTCTGATCAGGGTCGATATTAACGAAACTTACATACCGGTTGAGATCAGATTATCGCTGTCCAGCAATTTTTTTGAGGAAAATGTACCCACCTCCGCAGAGAGCGTTCTGATTTCCTATGAGGAAATTGAAGACAACATAGTCGTCAATCAGGGCTCTTCAACTTTGGCAGAAACCAGTCCCGGATCGGGTATTTATGTCCCCGACCCCAACTTTAGTTCAGACCAGAGAATTCCAACTACAGCTCTTGACCGCGATTATCTTTACACTCTCTTTATCAGACATGAGGGGCGACTTTACCTGGCCCAGACCAAATACGTACCTACGGTCCCCATTAATTCTATTACCCAGGGAACCGGCACTTTGTTCGGGGATAACGAAACTGAAGTCACGGTTAACTTTACTGATCAGCCTGATGTGGATAATTATTACCTCTTCGATTTTGGCTTTGGAGAGTACCTGGTAACGGAAGATGAATTCTACAAAGGCCAGGAATTCGAATTTTCTTTTTTCTACGAGGATTCTTTTGAGCCGGGAACCGTACTGGACATTAGCATTTTAGGATCTGATCAAACCTTTTACAACTACATGGATGAACTGATCGTACAAAGCGGTGACAATCAGGGTCCATTCCAAACGCCTGTCACTACGGTGAGGGGTAATGTTTTTGACGTCACAGACTTAGACAATATCAATGTCCTTGACAATGTTGATCAGCCTGAGGTTTTTCCTTTGGGTTATTTTGCCTTGGTACAGGAAGAAAAAGGACAGGTGACCATAAATTAATGGTTAAACTTCAACTGTATAATTCGTATTTTTGCAACTCATGAAGAATAGTTCCGGCTTGAGAACGAATAGGGAGTTGTTATTAAAAGGGGTAAAATATCTAGCTTATACCGTAGCATTGATGTTTACTGCACCCGTTGTGCTCTATCAGGCCTTTAAAAATCAGGAACATCCCTGGTACCTACCTGTTTTAATTGTTGGCGTAATCCTGGCACTTGCCGCTATTGCCATGGGCTTTTACAGTATTAAGACGGTAGTAGACGCTTTATTTGGCAAATCATCCCGCAGTCGGAATTAAGTACCAGCAGACTATTGTTCGCTTAGGCGCAACGCATTATCTTTGCCACGCCGAGAAAAAGGTCAAAAATATGATCAACATTACGCTCCCAGACGGTTCCGTCAAAACTTTTAATGAAGGGGTTACTCCCATGGATGTTGCCCGAGATATCAGTGAAGGCTTGGCCAGGAACGTTATTTCCGCCAAATTCAACGACCAGATTGTGGAAACGGTTACCCCTTTAGAACAGGACGGAAGTCTTACCCTTTACACCTGGAGGGATGAATTGGGAAAAAAAGCATTCTGGCATTCTTCTTCTCACGTGGTGGCTCAAGCTCTTGAGGAATTGTACCCCGGAGTAAAACTCACCATTGGCCCGGCCATTGAAAATGGTTTCTACTACGACGTAGATTTCGGAGAACACAGCATTTCCGATAAGGATTTTCCCAAGATCGAGAAAAGGGCTATAGAGATCGCAAGGGGTAAACACCCCTATAAAATGCGGGAAGTAAGCAAAAAGGACGCCCTTGATTACTACAAAAAACAAGGAAATGAATACAAGGTTGAACTGATCT
>JABDQM010000054.1 GCA_013042315.1 Flavobacteriaceae bacterium
GTACAGGATTCCGCATCCCCGTCATTATCAAAATCGTATTCCCCGGTATTTGCTCCTCCATTTAGTGTTAAGGTAGTACCGTCCCAAGTATGTCCATAGGTATCCCAATCGTCGGGGTAGTCATCCCATACAATGGCAAAATAATAACTGCCTTCCCATTTTTCCCAGAACATCTCACCACTCACTGTGTAGGCGGGTCGGTCTACAGGATCCAGGGTCAGGGTAAATCTACCACCGGTTTGAACCGTCATAATGACTGTCCCTCCGTCTTCTACGATGTCTACAGAAACGGTGCTCACGCTGAATTGCGCCTGGGTGGCCTCCCAGTTTCCTGCTAGTTCACTGATATTAAAAGGGCCTTCTTTTGTTAGTGCATCATCATCACCTGATTTGTCGCAGGAAAAGGCGAGGAATAACATGGAAAGAGTGGCAAACACTAATATTTTTGCTGAATTTCTCATGGTTTCTAAGATTTTAAGAGTTCAGGGAATAGGATGTTCAAACCCTATATACTTAAAGGTAGGACTGTTTACGAAACCATACAATGATATTAATCAGGTGGAGGGAGAATTTATAAGGTATCCCAGACTTTTTATGATCGGTCATGGGGAAGAAAGAGGGGCTGAGAGTTAATCCTCCTGCATGCTGTGATATACGTTCTGTACATCATCGTCTTCTTCTATTTTCTCGAGGAGTTTTTCCACTTCTTCAGCTTCTTCTGAAGAAAGTTCTTTAGTTACCTGAGGTATGCGTTCAAAACCTGAAGAGAGGATTTCTATCTCTCTGTTTTCCAATTCTTTCTGTATGGCTCCGAAGCTCTCGAAGGGGGCGTAAATCATTACGCCATCCTCGTCTTCAAAAACCTCTTCTACTCCAAAGTCGATCATCTCCAGCTCCAGTTCCTCCAGATCTATCCCTTCTGTGGGAATCCGAAAATTACAAGTATGGTCGAACATAAATTCAACAGAGCCAGAAGTTCCCAGACTGCCGTTGCATTTGTTAAAATAGCTGCGGATATTAGCTACGGTACGGGTGTTGTTATCAGTGGCTGTTTCTATAAGCACCGCGATCCCATGAGGGGCATAGCCTTCAAATAGCACTTCTTTATAGTCTCCCTCAGATTTGTCACTAGCCCTTTTAATGGCTCGTTCAATATTGTCTTTGGGCATGTTCACCGCCTTGGCATTCTGAATCACAGCACGCAGGCGGGAGTTGGTATCGGGATCAGGCCCTCCTTCTTTGACGGCCATAACAATATCTTTCCCTATCCTCGTAAAGGCTTTGGACATAGCCGACCACCGCTTCATCTTACGTGCCTTCCGAAATTCAAATGCTCTCCCCATAGACTATCTGCTTTTAAATCTGAGCAAATTTAATAATTTTCAAATCCATCACAAGTGATGCAAACTCCCACGGTTTATTCACTTACTATGATGTTTTCAATACTCTTTGCCAGGGTAAAATCTTTTTCAGTCACTCCTCCGGCATCGTGCGTATTAAGCCTGATTTGCAACGAATTATAGACGTTAGACCAGTCGGGATGATGATTTTGGGCCTCACACTCAAAAGCTATCCGGGTCATTACTGTAAAAGCTTCTTTAAAATTTTTGAATTCGAAGGATGTTTCTATCGCATCGTTGTTGTATTCCCAGCCTTCTAGTTTTTTAAGTCTTTCTTCAACTTGTGCCGTATTCAGTTTTTCCATGGTAGTATGTAATTTAATGTTAGTTTATAAAATGATTCTATAGGCTGTATATTACCTACTCTTTTCCTAAAGATACAGGGAATTCTATTTCGAACAGAATAATTGATAGGTATGATCAGCCCATCACATGGTGATCAATGACCTCCTGATAGGTGAAGCGAAGATTTTTTGGCAGGGGGTGATCCTTTGGAAGAACGGCTAGATAGCGCTCTTCGTTGGTCGTAAACACTCTTTTGTAAATCGGATTGAAGCTTCCCACCCGATCGACTACCTCTCTGATAAAATCCTCATGGTGCACTAAATCCGAACAACCCAGGTGAAAAACCCCGTATTTATTCCTGTTGATGAGGTAATGGATCTGTTGGGAGAGTTTATCGTCATCGGTGACATTAATGACCAAATTTGGGAAAACCTCTATAGCTTCATTATCCCATATGGCCTGTTTGATCTCCTTTATCCTGGGGGAGGCATTTCCAAATACCATGGGCAATCGCAGAATTAGAGCCTTCTTCTTAGGCAACCGCATCAGCATATTCTCGATCTTTATTTTTAGTCGGCCGTAAATGCTCTCTGAAAGTGTTTTGTCATTTTCATATGAGGGAAACTTGCTATAGGCGTCAAATACATTTGCAGAGGAAAGAAAAATCAGGCGGCAATTGTGCTTGGAGACATACTCTA
>JABDQM010000058.1 GCA_013042315.1 Flavobacteriaceae bacterium
AGATCAGCTAGCCAGACATGGGCAAATTGACCTTGAGATTAGAGTCGAAGGGGATTTAGAAATAGATGAACACCATACTATTGAAGATACCGCAATCGCCTTGGGAGAAGTATTTAGCAAGGCCCTGGGCTCAAAATTAGGTATTGAACGCTATGGATTTTGTCTTCCTATGGATGATTGTCTGGCTCAGGTAGCCATTGATTTTGGCGGCAGAAACTGGCTAGTGTGGGATGCCGAATTTAAGAGGGAAATGGTTGGGGATATGCCTACTGAAATGTTTATGCATTTTTTTAAATCATTTACCGACGGGGCTAAAGCGAATCTGAACATAAAAGCAGAAGGAACCAACGAACACCATAAGATTGAAGCGATTTTCAAGGCCTTTGCAAAAGCGATAAAAATGGCTGTCAAAAGAGATACAGAAAAAATGATTTTGCCTTCAACAAAAGGAACCCTTTAAGGACATAGAATGAAAATTGTTATTATCGATTACGGTGCCGGTAATATCCAGAGTATACAGTTTGCTTTGGAGCGATTGGGATATTCTGCTGTTCTTTCTGATGACCCCGCTATTATCGAAAGTGCTGATAAGGTAATTTTTCCCGGAGTGGGGGAGGCCAGTAGTGCTATGGATAAATTGATTGAAAGCGGGTTGGATAAGCTTATTCCTCAATTAAAACAACCTGTATTGGGTATTTGCCTTGGGATGCAGCTGATGTGTGCCTATTCTGAAGAAGGGGAAACCCAGGGCATGGGAATATTCGATGTGGATGTCGTTAGGTTTTCCAAGAAGGTTAAAGTGCCGCAGATCGGCTGGAATCAAATACAAGACCTGAGGTCGCCCCTTTTTAATGGAATAAGTGAGAAAGAATACATTTACCTGGTGCACAGCTATTATGCTCCGCTGAGTAAAGACACAATCGCAGTTACGGATTACGAGCTTCCGTATAGCAGCGCCATGAGGAAAGACAATTTCTGGGGAGTACAATTTCACCCGGAGAAAAGCAGCGGAACCGGAGAGCGGATTTTAAAGAATTTTATCAACCTGTAACTACAGCAATGAGGATTATCCCGGCAATAGATATTATCGAAGGTAAGTGTGTTCGCCTGTCAAAAGGGGATTACAGTACTCAAAAGATATACAACGAAAGCCCATTGGAAGTCGCTAAGTCTTTTGAAGCGCATGGTATCAGACACCTTCATTTGGTTGATCTCGACGGTGCCAAGTCGAACCACATCGTCAATTACAAAGTCCTCGAAGAAGTAGCGACCAAAACCTCCCTGCAGATCGATTTTGGAGGCGGACTCAAATCGGATGAGGATTTGAAAATAGCTTTTAATTCAGGGGCCCGCCAAATAACAGGAGGAAGCATAGCCGTAAAAGACCGTCCTACGTTCCTCAAATGGATAAAGCGTTACAGAGCTGAAAAAATTATCCTGGGAGCAGATGCCATGAATGAAAAGATTGCAGTGTCGGGATGGCAGGAAGGTTCTGATATTGAATTAATTCCTTTTATCAGGGAGTACAGGCAGCAAGGAATTAAATACGTGATTTGTACCGACATTGACAAAGATGGGATGTTGCAGGGTCCATCGGTTGACTTGTATAAAAAGATACTCGAGGATGCGGTAAACGCGGAAACGGCAATCGAACTAAATCGTATTTCAGAGGGTGAGAATAATGATCTCAGACTTATTGCCAGTGGGGGAATAACGACTATGGACGATGTAGAGACCTTGCGAGACCTGGGCTGTGAGGGTGCGATACTGGGAAAGGCCATTTATGAGAATAAGATCAGTCTGAAAGAATTGGAAACTTATATCTTAAACACATGAGTTCAACGGAAGCGCTTTTGTTTCGGGAAATAAAGAAGAATAGTATTTTCAGGATGGAAGAAAGCTTGCGAATGGTGCAGTTGAGTCTGAACGAAGTGGACGAAAAAGACATCTGGCGGAGGCCCAATGACGCTTCTAACAGTATTGGAAATATTTTGGTACACCTGTGTGGGAATATTACCCAGTATATTTTGGCGGGATTGGATGGCCGGGAAGATCTGCGGCGACGCGATGAGGAATTTTCTATCAAGGAAGGCTTAAATAAAAATGAACTGTTGAACAATTTAAGCGATCTGATTCAGCAGGTAAAAGGCGTTGTCAATGGCCTATCGCAAGAGCAATTGCCCAAGATGTACAGGGTGCAGGGTTTTGATCTCAGCGGTTTTGGGATTCTATTGCACGTTGTGGAACACTTCTCCTATCACACAGGACAGATTGCGTTTTGGGTCAAATGTCTGAAGGAGAAGGATCTTAAGTTTTACTCAGGAATCGACCTGAATGCAAAAAATGAGAAGTAAATGCTGACAAAGAGGATAATCCCCTGTCTGGATATAAAAAACGGTCGTACCGTAAAGGGTGTGAATTTTGTGGAACTGCGCGATGCAGGTGATCCGGTAGAACTGGCTGAACGTTACGCTATTGAAGGGGCAGACGAACTCGTTTTTCTCGATATTTCTGCTACCGAAGAAGAACGCAAGACCCTGGCCAATCTGGTACGTAAGGTGGCTGAAAGAGTTAATATTCCCTTTACCGTAGGGGGTGGCATTTCTTCAGCTGCTGATGTAAGTGTACTGCTAAAGAACGGTGCGGACAAAATATCCATTAATTCGTCAGCTGTAAAAAATCCAAAACTGATCGATGATTTGGTAGCCAAATTTGGCTCGCAATGCATTGTGGTAGCCATCGATGCCAAACAAATAGACGGAGCGTGGAAAGTGCATCTGGTAGGGGGAAAAGTACCCACAGAGATTGATTTGTTTGAATGGGCAAAAGAAGTAGAAAAGCGAGGTGCAGGTGAGATCCTTTTTACCTCTATGAACCATGACGGGACGAAAAATGGATTCGCAAATAAGGCCTTGGCTGAATTGTCCCAAGTCGTAAATATTCCGATCATTGCTTCCGGAGGGGCAGGGAAAGCGGAGCATTTTCTGGATACATTTGTAGAAGGGAAAGCCGATGCAGCCTTAGCAGCAAGTGTTTTTCATTTTAAAGAAATTGAAATTTGGGATCTAAAGGCCTACCTCGCAAACAACAATATACCTGTGCGTCAAAAAGTACAGTAAAAATATTAAAAGGATATGATGAAAGTGGATTTCGATAAGAATCAGGACGGTTTGATACCGGCTATCATTCAGGATGTAAAAACCGGAAACGTATTGATGCTGGGGTACATGAACAAGGCGGCCATGGATAAAACTCTGGAAAGCGGCAAGGTAACTTTTTTTAGCAGGAGTAAGAATCGACTCTGGACAAAAGGGGAGGAGAGTGGCAATTTCCTCAATGTAAAAGACATTAAGTCCGATTGCGACAATGATACCCTACTGATCAAGGTAGTACCTGAGGGGCCAACCTGTCACAAAGGAACCGATACCTGCTGGGGAACAGAAAACAAAGCTACCTATGGCTTTCTTTCAGACTTGGAGGGTATTATTGCAAACAGGCAAAACAAGGCTAGTGGGGATAAGAGTTACGTAGCATCTTTATTTGAAAGCGGAATTAATAAGATCGCTCAAAAAGTAGGAGAGGAGGCAGTTGAAGTCGTGATCGAAGCCAAGGATACCAATGATGAGCTATTTCTCAATGAAAGTGCGGATCTTCTCTTCCACTATCTGATATTGCTTCGCGCCAAGGGATATGATCTCAATGCTGTGGCAGATGTTTTGCAGAAAAGGCATTAGTTGAATTAACTCAAAAAAGTTAAGGTTCTGTAGTTTACCACCACACTACAAAGAACTTCTTGTAGTCGCCTTTACTTTTTCTCATCCAAACCATCGGAGAACTCTCCTTTAGCATTCTGATATTGATTTCAAGTAAAAGATTAAAATGATTAGTCCAATTTACTTCTTCACAGGGTTTTAAAACCCATTCTTCTTTTGTCGGAATATAGTATTTGAACTCCTTAAAGTGCTCTGAATTAAATTCTTCGAATCGGATCCAAAAACCGGAAATACAGCCTTTATTCAATGGTCTAATTCCTATTCTAGTACTGTCATAAGGAGTAAAAAGCTGAGCTTTAAAACAGGCTTGTTGCTTTAGGTGATCTGTTTCCAATCCCTTTTCATTTAGGGCTGCTCTACCTTCTTCAGTATAGGGCAGGCTAAACTGATGCTCTTTGAGTTTATCCAATTTTGTGTAAAACATATCCCTTCTGTTAGGTCCTACTAACTGATAGATCGGCTCGCTAATCTCCGTGTCGATTAAATAAAATTTGTAGGTCAGTTCCAGATGAATCAGACTTCCATCCAAAGTGTTTCGCAAAAGGAAATCGAGTTCTCCCAAAGTTGTCTTCCCTTTTTGAATGACAATGTTCTTAGCGATAAGCGTATAAATGTCCTGGCTTTGGATAATGGCGTTAAAAACAAACTCCATTTTATGGCCGAGTCTCATCTTTGAAGGAAAAGAAAAGTCCTCTATCCTTGCGGGATCTATCTGTGGGAAAACAAATTGATCGACACCAAATTGTTTACGGGTCCATAGCGGTGCTGTTTTTAAAAACCCCTGGGAAATTTGGCGGGTAATAGAACTCATAGGAAGCGAAGTTAAACGAAACCGTTAAGGTTTATATAAAAGCCTGAAGCATTTTATGAAATATAGTATTTTTATAAAATGGCTATGAAATCTAGATCAGGTTTTCGCTTTTCTACCTACGAAGCGCCCGATCAAACCCCTTTTGAAAAACTATTTGAAATATTCCAGGAGCTAATTACCCATACTTCCGGAGATGTGGACGAGGCTCTGGATTGGTTACGGGAATTAGACAAGGAATACGATCTGACGGATGAGGACTATACCATTGACGATTTTATTGAAGATCTAAAGGCTAAAGGATTTCTCAGAGAAGAGTTTGAGCAGGGTGAAGGTGGAGAAGGAGAAGGAACTCCGGGGGAAGGCTCTCTGTCTATAACTGCGAAAATGGAACGCCTGATCAGGCAACGGGCCCTGGACCAGATATTTGGAAAGATCAAACGAAGTGGGTCAGGAAACCACCGCACCGGGAAAACCGGACTCGGAGATGAACATACGGGCGATTTCAGAGAATATCGATATGGTGATTCCCTGGACAGGATCTCTATGACGGAAAGCCTTAAAAACGCCCAGGTCAACCATGGCCTCGACGGCTTTTCCCTTACAGAAGACGATCTTGTTGTAGAGGATACGCATCACAAGGCTCAGATGAGTACAGTATTGATGATCGATATCAGTCACAGTATGATTCTTTATGGAGAGGACAGGATTACGCCGGCTAAAAAGGTAGCTATGGCCCTCGCAGAACTCATTACCACGCGTTACCCCAAAGACACTTTAGACATCCTCGTATTTGGTAATGACGCTTGGCCCATTCCAATTAAAGACCTGCCGTACCTTAAAGTGGGACCTTACCACACCAATACGGTGGCCGGACTACAATTGGCGATGGATATGCTCCGCAGAAAGAAAAATACCAATAAGCAGATCTTTATGATCACGGATGGCAAGCCCAGTTGCATTCGCTTGCCAGATGGAAATTACTATAAGAACAGTGTGGGACTCGACGATTTTATCGTG
The DNA here is from genome assembly GCA_013042315.1 of Flavobacteriaceae bacterium. Taxonomy (GTDB): domain Bacteria; phylum Bacteroidota; class Bacteroidia; order Flavobacteriales; family Flavobacteriaceae; genus Muriicola. The sequence continues at coordinate 5,602 of JABDQM010000058.1, forward strand.
GAAAAGTGCTACAACATGGCCAGACAGGCTCGTAAATTGCATATCCCGATCACGACATTTATGATCGCTCAGGACCCCTATCTAAAACAATTTGTCAGGCATTTTACTGAAGCAAACAAGGGCAAAGCCTTGTTCACCGGTTTACAGGGATTAGGAGAGATGATCTTTGAGGACTATGAAAAAAACAGAAAAAAAAGATTGAAATAAAAGGCTTACGCCAAGGAAAAAAGATATGAAATTAGATTATAGCAAGATTAATACCCTGGGAGAATTAAAGAAGACCGAGTACAAATCCCGGGGCATCAAAGATGAATTGAGAAAAAACCTCATACAGCGCATAAAAGATGGCAAAGAGACCTTTGGAGGGGTGTGGGGTTATGAAGACTCAGTAATTCCAGAACTTGAGAGAGCCATCTTATCCAGGCACAATATAAATCTATTGGGTTTAAGAGGGCAGGCTAAAACGAGGCTGGCCCGACTCATGGTTAATCTCCTCGATGAGTACATCCCTGTGGTTAAAGGTTCCGAAATAAACGATGATCCTTTTGCCCCGATCTCGAGGTATAGCAAGCAACTTATTGAAGAAAAAGGGGACGACACGCCTATTTCCTGGCTTCACAGAGATGAACGATTTTATGAAAAACTCGCTACACCGGATGTTACCGTTGCAGATCTCATCGGTGATGTTGACCCTATAAAAGCAGCCAATCTCAAACTTTCCTATGCCGATGACCGAGTGATTCACTTTGGGATGATCCCCAGGGCAAACCGCTGTATTTTTGTAATCAACGAATTACCCGATCTGCAGGCGAGGATTCAGGTTTCACTTTTTAATATTTTACAGGAAGGGGATATTCAGATCAGGGGATTTAAATTGCGCTTGCCTTTGGATCTGCAATTCGTTTTTACTGCTAATCCGGAAGACTATACCAATAGAGGAAGTATAGTAACACCTTTAAAAGATAGGATCGGTTCACAAATACTAACACATTACCCTAAGGAAGTTGAAACCGCTAGGAAGATCACAGAACAGGAAGCGAATCTAGACAAGGATCAATCCGAAATGATCTATGTACCTGAATTGGCCAGGGATCTTCTCGAACAGATTAGTTTCGAAGCCCGTAGCAGTGAATACGTGGATGCAAAAAGTGGAGTAAGTGCCCGTACGAGCATTACCGCATTTGAAAACCTATTGAGCACTGCTGAGCGAAGGGCCCTATCACAGGGAGCCTCGGAAACTTCGGTTCGTTTATCAGATTTTATAGGGGTAATTCCCGCCATAACCGGAAAGATTGAATTGGTATACGAAGGGGAACAAGAAGGGGCAGATACGGTAGCCATGATGCTTATTGATGATGCTGTAAAAAGCCTTTTCCCAAATTA
>JABDQM010000065.1 GCA_013042315.1 Flavobacteriaceae bacterium
CAGATACATCCTGTGCATTCCCGGCAAAATCGGTTCCCTGATAATTAAAATTAGGGTATGCAAGAGCTACATTTCCGTCTCCTGGATCGTAAGCAGCATCAACCATCATGTGACCCGACTGTCCCCAGTTGGGATCGAAATTGATCCCGGTGATATTCGTATAAGAATCACTAAAGATCGAGATCACGTCCCCGGCATCTCTCGCTGGAGGTGCAGGAGCTGAAGTAGTAGGTGCTGTTCCACCACTACCGGCTGCCCTGTAGAAATAAATGTTATCCAGATAGATGTCGGAAGGTGTTGTCCCACCCTGACCGTCGAACTTCATCTGTATAACCTGATCCAGAGTCATCCCCGATGCAGTAAAATCAGATAGTGGAATATCGTATTGTACCCACTCTCCTGCTGTAATTGGCAGCAGTCCCTGAAGGGATTCTGTAGGTGTACCACTTCCATTGATCGGAGTCACTTTTACATCCGTGGCATTGGCAGTCCACATATCCACGTGCAGGAATTCCATGGCAGACACATCTTGTGCATTCCCGGCAAAATCGGTTCCCTGGTAATTAAAATTAGGATATGCCAGAGCTACATTGCCGTCTCCTGGATCGTAAGCAGGATCAACTAAAGTATGACCTGACTGTCCCCAGTCGGGATCGTAATTAATCCCGGTGATATTCGTATAAGAATCACTAAAGATAGAGATCACGTCCCCGGCATCTCTCGCTGGAGGTGCAGGAGCTGAAGTAGTAGGTGCTGTTCCGCCACCACTGGCCGGCTTATAGAAATAAATATTGTCAATATAAGCTTCCCCTGAGTTGACCAGGTCGATCACTACTTGCTGGATGTTGCTGTATGCTCCCAGTCCGTTCGACTGCAATTCTGTAATCGGAATGTCAAAAGACAACCAGCTACCCTGTTCCATCACCGGAGTTGAAGAGTCACCAATATTGATCAGTGCCTCCGTAGCTCCGCTACCGGGGATATCTACTACTTTCATAAGGAAAGCTGAAGTGGCATCCACCTCGTTAGGGAACCAGATATCAAATCTGAAGTTGGTCATCCCTGCTGTTGCGGCATCGATCTGATTGCCTCCGCCGAGTTCAATCACCTGGAAGTTACCTCCATCACCTTCTACAAAGGTGTATTTTAAAGCGGCGTTTCCTCCAAGATCTACCTGCTCATAAGCAGCAGAACCGTAGTTGTTGAAACCTTCATTAGCAACATCTGTATAGGTATCACTAAAGATCGAGATCACATCGGCTGCATCCTCAGTAGGTGCATCAGGGCCGGCTGTTGGAGGAATAGCTCCACCGCCACCTGCTCCTGGCTTATAAAAATAGATGTTATCGATATATACTTCACCTGAATTCACCAGGTCGATCACCACTTGCTGGATATTACTATATGCACCAAGACCGTTCGACTGTAGTTCTGTGATTGGAATGTCAAAAGACAACCAGCTACCCTGAGCCATCGCAGGAGTTGAAGAGTCACCAATATTGATCAGTGCCTCTGTAGCTCCGCTACCGGGGATGTCCACTACTTTCATAAGGAAAGCCGAAGTGGCATCCACCTCGTTAGGGAACCAGATGTCAAATCTGAAGTTGGTCATCCCTGCAGCTGCGGCATCAATCTGATTGCCTCCGCCGAGTTCAATCACCTGGAAGCTACCTCCGTCACCTTCTACAAAGGTGTATTTTAAAGCGGCGTTTCCTCCAAGGTCTACCTGCTCATAAGCAGCAGAACCGTAATTGTTAAATCCTTCATTGGGGACATCGGTAAATGCATCACTGAAAATCGAAATTACATCTGCAGCATCCTGTGTAGGCGCAGTAGGAGCGGCTGTTGGAGCAATTGGTCCTCCACCTGAACCGCCGCCTTCACCTTGAATAATATCATCGAAATAATAAACATCGCCATCACATTCTGCATTTCTTTCGAAGTAAATGATCATGCTTTTAAAAGTGCCTGATGAGACATCTGAGAAATCAAATGTCAATTCCTGCCAAACGCCTACTTCGGTAATACTGGCTACCCTGTCTTGTGATGGTTCTGTATCAGGGAAAGGAAGTCTTTCCAATCTGAGCGTTACATCCGTTATCTGGGTTTCGGCCAAAACTTTCATGGTAAAAACCTTATTCGTAATCACCCCAAAATCCAAAGCAGTTGCCAATTCTACACCCAGGCCTGCAAAGGTTTCGCAACCGGTGGTTTTAACGAACTGTTGCACGTTACAACTGGGGTTTATCCCGTCTGTAACCGGATTTGACACGATACCACCTGAGGTATTTCCAAAAGCTGAAAAAGCAAATGCCTCGTCATCGGTCTGGAAAGTCCAGTTGAGATCACCATTAGCGGGATCAATATTTTCTGCGGTCTCTGCAGTACAATCCTCTTCCTCTTCTTCTTCCTCTTCTTCTCCAGAGCTAATCACAACCGTAAGCTGATCCTGTGATGCGTCGGAAGCACCGGCAACATTAAACGCTGTCAGTGTTACTGTGTAAGTACCCGATCCTGCATAGATCTTAACAGGATTGATCTCCACAGAGCTATCCCCGTCTCCAAAATCCCACAGGTACCTTGTAGCTTCCTCCGAAACGTTAATGAATGTAACTGTTCCGGTTTCTTCGTTTATAGTATAGGTAAACGCAGAAGTTACGTCCGGAAATATATTTGTGACTTCTTCACATCCTAAATAGGCTATTGCCAATACAAAAACTGCAATGACCTTTGCTTTGTTGAGTAATAGTTTCATAGTTATTTTTTTAGTTAGTTAGTGGGTATCGTGTGTATCTGTAAGCCCTGAAATAATCGACCAGCATGGTCTGAGGAAAAACTGTTTCTGCATTGGGTGAACCAACAAAATTTCCGCCAACGGCCACATTCATCAGGATATAAAAATCATTGTCAAATACCCATTCTGATCCTTCTGGAAGATCTTCAGGCGTAATTTGATTGTATAGAACATCGTCAATGTAATAGTTCACATAATCGGGTCCCCATTCTATTCCGTAGATATGGTAACCTGTATCAAGTCGATCGTTCTGTAAAACGTATTCTTTCGAAATTGCCTCTCCACCCGAATAACCCGGGCCATGAAGACTTCCGATTAAGGTAGTGGGGTCTTGCCCACGCATTTCCATGATATCGATCTCTCCGATAAACGGCCAAATTTCGGATGGGCTATCTTCCACACCCAGCATCCAGAAAGCTGGCCAGATGCCTTGTCCGTAAGGAACCCTGATACGTGCTTCAAATCGCCCGTATTTTTGCTCAAACTTCCCTTTGGTGATCAGTCTGGCAGAAGTATAATTAGATCCCTGGAAGGATTCTTCCCTCACTGTAATCACCATGACTCCGTTATTTACAGTCACATTCTCAGGGCGGTCTGTATAGTACTGCAATTCGTTATTCCCCCAGCCGTTCTGACCGGTCCCGATATCGAATCCCCAGATTGAACTGTTGGGGGCACCATCTTTATCAAATTCATCCTGCAAGGTTATCTGAGTAAACTGGGCAACTGTCTGGGTATCATCTACCGCGCATCCCGAATTCAACAGAAAAACTGCAACACACAGCATCCCGGACAGGGCAGCTGCCAGATTCCTTTGGAAGTATGAATACCTTTTTGGTATTATTCTCTTTTTCATTTTATATAGGTTTATCTGATTCATTTTTTTCCTTTTGATTCTTTATTACTCTGTATAGAAATACATATTATCTACCAGCAATGTGGAAATAGTAGCGTCTGAGATAAAGAATATCTGTGCCAGGTTACTTCTGCTTGTCAGGTCTGTGAAATCGGAAAGCGGGATATCTAAACTGATCCACTCTCCACTTACCAGTGCACTGCTGTCAAAGGTTATCCGTGAGCTCGAATCATCATCGCCCCCGAAGGCAGCATTGGGTCCGAAATCACCCAGTTCTACAGCGATAAAATCGCCGGAATCTATAGTTTCATCTATTTTGATATCTGCGTGGAAATGGGTCATTGCCGTGGCATTAACCGTTGGATTTTTAAATTCTGTAGCAACAAAATTGAGTTCTTCATATACAATGATGCTTTCCCCTTCATTGATTTCCACAGCGCCTCCCAATGTAGTTTGGAAAGGTGCAAAGAATCCATTGTAGAAATCTACGGGTACATTGGTATAGGCATCACTGAAAATTGAAATAACAGATCCAGGATCCCGAACCGGTGGCTCAGGAGCAAATTCAAAGCCACCTTTGACCTCTAAAGTTACTGACCCTGCTGCCCTAACCCCACCAAGTGTAGCTGTGATCTCTGTTGTACCTAACCCAATTGGAGTAAGCACACCTAATTCACTTACGATGACTACATCAGTATCTGAAGACTTAAAAGTAAAATAAGAAGGTGCCGCTATAACCGTTTCATTTACTCCTGAAGCCAGGTTAAAGGTCTGGGTAAGTCCGGCATCCGGAATTTTACCCTGTATATTTATAAACGCTTCTCCTTCTATATCCGCCCCTCCATAAATGGCAGGTCTTGGCTGAGCCACTGTACCGAGTTTTTCAAACTTTAATTCGTCTATCCAGAAAGAATATCCATCACCATCTTCAGGACCTTCTGCATACCAGAACATACCTTTTTCGGTGATTAATTTCTGTGGATCGGGAAGGGGGATGGTATACTTTGTCCAGGTAGTGCTAATTCTCAGATTCTGTCTGGTAACCAGATACTTATTTTCTCCAAAATCATTACCAAATCCAATTTCATTGATAGTCCCTGCCTTGGTGGCTTTCGCCCAAAATGTGAGGGCATCGTATTCCGAAAGGTCGCGCCCTCCCATATCAGGAAAGATAGCCCCGGCAAACGACCCTGAAGGATCTCCAAAATTAGGGACGTCAAACCTCATGGAAGCTGAGCCTTTGTATTTCACTTCGCTATCTACACTGAATGCATCCAGCTTGGATCCTCCGAAAGGAAAATATTCCAATCCTGCGCTGAAGCCATCTATAAAAACGTTCGGATTATTTGAAAATGAAGCAAAGTCCACATCATCCGATACCTCTCTTTCACATCCTGTCATAAATAGGATGATGAAGCTCATTAACAGGGTGCTACTTAGATATATAATTTTTCTGTTTTTCATGTTCCTTTTTTTTATTGACCAATATTGATGTGTATGTATGTCCTGATCTCCCATTCGTTTCCATTGCCAAATCCAACCGGACTAATGAAGGAGTCATCTGCAAATTCTGCCGCATTATTTGGAGAATATCTGTTTGAGAACTCATTTAAACTTCGCCAGGTACCGCGTATTCCAATCTGCGTGCTGGGCAGAATAAACCAATCTGGCTTTCCAAGACTCGTAGATATATCCAGCATCAGCTGAACGGGGAAAGTGAGGTTAAAATCCCTGTGGTAATCAAAAGGCCCCCAGTCATTGATCTTCCAGCCGTGCTGGACCTTAATTTT
>JABDQM010000073.1 GCA_013042315.1 Flavobacteriaceae bacterium
CTTACAAGCTGGTTTCTTTGATCTTTTCAGAGATCCTGCTGATACCGGTGGAAATACTGAAACAATCTGGTCACTGTCAGCTTTAGCAACCGGAAACAGAATCTTCAATGGTCTTCATTATAACTCAACTGCTATTGGTGGTGGAGGCTGGAATGGATTCAGCACACTTGCTGAATACTACGATCTGTATGAAGGAGATCCAAATAGTAACTTTGTAGATGTCGATGGAAATCCTGTTAATCCTGATGGAAGTCCTAATGTTACAAATCCTCAAGAAGAAAGACGAGGAGGAGTTCCTTTTGAAGGAAAACCTTATACAGGAGAACCTGGAACTACAGATAACGGTGGACTGGAAGATGGATCCAATGTAGGATTCGGATATCTTGTTGGTCAGCAATATGCCCTTGACGGTACAGCCCTGACAGACAGAGCCGGTGCTCCTTTGACCTTTAAAAGAGATTTCGTTGACGGAACAGGAGCTTCTAGTTTTATCAATAATGACGAGACAACAGGTATCCGAGTTATGAAATACAACCCTAGATATGGGGGTGGATTTGCAGGTCATGAAGTAATATTCAGATATGCTGATGCTCACCTGATGAAAGCTGAAGCTATGTTGCGTAGCGGTGGAGATGCCACAGCTATGGTTAACGAATTACGAGTTCTAAGGGGAGCGACTCCTCTCGGATCTGTAGGCGAGCAGCAACTGATCGACGAAAGAGGTCGTGAACTCTATCAGGAAGTATGGAGAAGAAATGACCTTATCCGTTTTGGTGAATTTACCAGAGATTGGTTATTTAAAGAATCTTCAGAAATTGGAAACACTAGCCGTCACTTGTTCCCAATTCCTCCAACTCAGTTGTTGGCGAACCCTAACTTAGTACAAAACCCAGGATACTAATTCCTGAAATTATACTAGTAAAACCCTGGCTTCGGCCGGGGTTTTTTATTTTCCGCCATATTACATTACAATCCCTTATTTCTTCCTTGTCCTTTACAATAGAATCTCCTACCTTTCTTATCCCTCTTCCTGATATAATATGTACTACCTGGGATACGACATTGGCAGCTCTTCTATAAAAGTGGCTTTGATTGAAGCAGACAGCGGCAAGACCATTGACATCCATAAGGAACCCGCCATGGAAATGCCCATAGAATCACCCCGGAAAGGATGGGCAGAACAGGATCCAAATCTCTGGTGGAACTACGTTTGTATCGGCACTCAAAAGCTCCTTAAAAAATGCGCTGTTGATAAAAACGAAATCACCGGCATAGGCATAGCGTATCAGATGCACGGCCTTGTATTAGTAGACAAGGAAGGAAAACCATTGCGAAGTGCCATTATCTGGTGTGATAGTCGTGCTGTGGAAATCGGGGAGCAGGCAGCAGCGGATCTGGGAGGAGAATTCTGCACTTCTCAGCTGCTTAATACCCCGGGGAATTTTACGGCTTCAAAACTAAAATGGGTCAAAGAAAATGAACCTGATATTTATAGCCAAATCAATTATTTCATGCTACCCGGCGACTATATTGCAGGTAAATTTACCAATAGTCCTTCCACAACAATATCCGGACTGACAGAAGGAATCTTCTGGGATTTCAGGGAAGAAAAACTAGCATCCACGCTTCTGGACTATTATGGCATTCAAAAAGAAATCTTCCCCCCTATCGTTCCTACCTTTGGCATACAGGGAACTGTTTCAGCCCAGGCGGCCCGGGAAACAGGTTTAGCAGAAGGAATTCCCGTGCTGTATCGCGCAGGTGACCAGCCCAATAATGCCCTTTCCCTGAATGTGTTTTCTCCGGGCGAAATTGCTATGACAGGTGGCACCTCCGCAGTAGCGTATACTATTAGTGATCAACTCAGAACAAAGGAGATACACAGGATTAATACCTTTGCCCATGTAAATTATTTACCTGACAGACCTTCCCTTGGAAAGCTGTTGTGTATTAATGGTGCAGGAATTCAATACAGGTGGTTAAAAGAACACCTGAAAATCAATTCCTATGATGAAATGAATGATCTGGCCAATGAGATTAATGCAGGATCTGACGGCTTATTGGTTTTTCCTTTTGGCAATGGGGCTGAACGAATCCTCTACAACAAAAATCCAGGGGCTACTATTTTACATCTCGACTTAAATCGGCATACTACTGCCCACCTTTGCCGGGCAACTCTGGAAGGGATTGCCTTTTCGCTCATGTATGGCATCGATATACTGATTTCGGAAGGACTCAAACCCAAAGT
>JABDQM010000075.1 GCA_013042315.1 Flavobacteriaceae bacterium
TAAAATAAAAATTGATCATGAAAAACATATTTAAATATTTAAGTATTGGTTTGATCGGTGGAGTCCTTTTCACAGGGTGCGAAACCACCAATCTGGACCTTGCGGATAACCCGAATGCCCTGACACCAGCTCAGGCAGATCCCGACTTCTATTTGAACGAAGTTCAGGTTAGGTTCGCACGAGTTGTTGAATCTCTGGGAGAGACAGGTGCTGAGACAGTTCGGATGGAGTGGATGGGTAGTAGAAACTACCAAAATGCCTATTCGCCTCAAAACTTTGATGGTACCTGGGAAGATGCTTACCAGGAAGTAATTAAGAACGGACGGGATTTAGCGCCTCTTGCAGAGGAAGCAGGTCTTGTACATCACCTTGCCATTGCACAATTGATTGAAGCGTACACCATTACCCTATTAGTAGATTATTTTGGAGAAATTCCTTATTCTGAAGCTATTGGAGGTGCAGACAATTTAAATCCGGCACCTGATAGTGGCGCTGACATTTATGCCGCTGCCCTGGCTTTGACAGATCAGGCTATTGCCAATTTCAATGCAACCGCCTTGGCAGATCCGGATATCGACTTCTATTATGACGGAGACTGGGATGCTTGGGTAAAAGCAGCAAATACTTTAAAAATGAGGTTACACCTTAATTTGGGAAATACCTCAGCTTTTAATAGCATAGTATCTAGTGGAAATTACATTTCTTCAACTGATGACGATTGGCAATTCCAGTGGGGATCAAACGCTGTTCAACCAGATACAAGACATCCTAACTACGCACAGAACTATACCGTTACTGGTGGTGGCGACTACGCCTCTGTTTGGATGATGAATCTTATGGATACTTCTGATGATCCTCGTATTCGTTATTACTATTACCGTCAGAACGATGGTACTCCGGGATCTAACGATGTTAATGGAGACCCTGTAGCACCAAATGAAGAAACATTGGATTGTTCTTTACAGGCACCTCCTCCACAATACATTGCAGGTGGCTTCCCATTCTGTACGCTCGATAACGGCTACTGGGGAAGAAATCACGGCAACAACTCAGGTATTCCACCAGATGGATTATTGAGGACTGCGGTTGGTGTTTATCCACAGGCAGGTCAATTCGATGATAACAGCTTTGGTGAAACCAGTTTAGGTACTGGAGGTGGTGGTGCAGGTATCACACCTGTTATCTTAGCTTCAACAGTTGATTTCTGGAGAGCTGAGGTAGCGATGAACGGAAGTCCCGCTGCTGGTAAACCATTTGTTTTAGCTGGAATTACCAAATCTATAGATAAGGTAACAACTTTTGGATCTTTAGATGCAACAGCTGACCTTTCATTTGAGCCATCAGCTACAGATATTTCTGATTTTATCGATTCAGTCGATGATGCATTTGATGCTGCGGATGACGAAGGTAAATGGAACATCATGGCAGAACAATTCTTTATTGCACTCAAAGGAAATGGCCATGACGGTTATAATTTCTATAGAAGAAAAGGATTCCCTACCGATTTAGAGCCCAATCTGGAGCCTAATCCCGGTGCTTTTATAAGGAGTCATTTCTACCCTGCGAATGCGGCGAATACAAATTCTTCGCTCGCGCAGAAATCAGGTGTAACAGGTCAGGTGTTCTGGGATACTAATCCTTCTTCACCGACATTCCCACCTGCTAATTAATTTAAAAAAAAATTACGATGAAAAAAGTTTGTGTATTTCTTTTAGCGTTGTCCACGACATTCTTTATCTCCTGTGAAACGGACGATAAGGTAGTGGACCAGGTTCTCAACAACTACACCGTTGGTGCTGTTTTGAGAACAAGAGCCCAGGAAGGTAATCCATTTAATGCCTTTGTACCGGAATCCGTGTTTACGGTAACCGTGGAAGAGCAGGATTCCGAATTTGGAGACTTGTTATCTTCTGTTGATCTGTATGCTTCTTTTACAGATAACCAGGACGATCCTAACGACAATAGCAAAGCAGAGGTGTTGATCTCTACTTTCGATGCCAGTGATTTTTCTACAAGTTCCCGTGGACTTCCTGAATTGACATTTACAACTACTCTTGCTGAATCTGCCAGCCTTCTAGGTGTGGGTACAGATTATTCAGGAGGGGATGTGTTCAGCTATCGGTTTGTTGTAAACCTTACTGATGGCACCTCATGGACCAACGTAAATGGTAACGGAAACGTACTTGGAGGTTCTTATTTTAGTTCTCCTTATAAGTACGATGTAGTTGTTGCTTGTATCCCTACCGGACCTGTACCAGGTGATTACACTCTGGAAATGCAGGATTCTTATGGTGATGGATGGAACGGTGCATCTGTACGAGTAACCGTTGACGGTGTTCCCACAGATTACACTATTTCTTCTGCTCAGGGAGCCGCAAATACAGAAGTATTTACTATACCTGATACAGCTACTACAGTTACCTTCGAATATGTCTCAGGTGACTGGGATTCTGAGGTGACTTATCAGTTGACTGCCCCTAACGGCAAGCTTGCCTTTTCTGATGGACCAAGTCCGTTTATCGGCGATTTTACTGGTAGTTTAAGTATCTGTCCGTAGAAAGTTCGTTTAACAGAATAATAAAAAAGGTCATCCGCTTAGGATGACCTTTTTGCATTTATAATGTTTAATTTCCCCTTGCTTTTTATTACATTTAAGGCGAATTAAAATGAAAAAGAAAGCTGTTCCAATCGTATTATTAATCTCACTATTACTTGTCACCTTGGCATGTAGTAAGGACGATGAGCCTCCTATTGTAATTACAGAAGAGATTGATGAAGGACCGGATACAGAAGTCCCGACAGAGCCGGAGGAAGAAGAACCTCCGGTAATAATGGGCACGGTAGAAGTCTTTAATTCTCTACGGACGTATGATGGCCTGGTGCTAGTCAATGATGCGGGGAATAACAGGGCATTTCTTATGGATAAAGACGCAAGGCTAAAACATGAATGGCCCTTGAGCAATAATTTAGGAAATGATGCTTTTTTGTTAAACAATGGTAAAATATTAGCTTCCTTGGAAGCCGATGAACCTAAAATAACCCTGGGTGGCCAAGGAGGAAAACTTCAGTTTATTGCCGCAGATGGTACTGTTGAGTGGAATTTTGAGTACTCTTCAGAAGATGCCGAAACGCACCACGATGCAGAATTACTACCAAATGGAAATGTTTTGGCGATGGTCTGGGAGCGCCGAACTCAGGAAGTAGCCGAAGAAGCTGGCTCCAATTCACAAGGAGATGTTTTTCCTGAAGCCCTCATTGAAGTTAATCCTGCGACAAACGAAATAGTTTGGGAATGGCATGCCTGGGATCACATCATTCAGGATTTTGATGACACAAAAAGTAATTATGGAGATGTTGCTGCGAATCCTCAATTGATCGATGTCAATTACGTGACCATAGAAAATGGAGATATAATGCACGGAAATGGCATATCCTACGATGCAGCAAATGACGTCATTTACTTAAGTGTTAATTTTTTCCACGAAGTATGGGTAATAGACCATAGTACTACCTCACAGGAAGCCAGCAGCAGTACCGGGGGTGATTTTGGAAAGGGCGGAGATCTTTTATATCGCTTCGGTAATCCAGAAGCCTATCGAAATACAATGGGTACTCGCTTGTTCAATAATAATCATTATCCAAATTTATTACAGGGAGAAGACACCGGAAAAATGTTGATTTTCACTAATGGCAACGGCATAGGACAATCTACGGTATACGAATTGCAATTGCCCACCACTTTTACTGTCCTGCCCAATACAGACAATGAACCTGAAGTTGTCTGGAGTTTTACGGATCCAGATCTTTATTCACCCAGGGTATCCGGAGCAGTGAAATTACCAAATGGAAATAGGATGATCACCGAGGGGGATTACGGTATTTGGGAAGTTACTGAAGACGGAGAAGTTGTCTGGAAATTTCAAGCTGATGGTTTCTTTTGGAGAGCCTACCATTTTGACGCAGATGCCCCTGAGGTATTATCTCTTGGATTTTAAAACTATTTAATAGTCAATTTATGAAATATATAAGTACGCTTTTATTGATCTTAAGCATTCAATTCTCGGGCATTGCCCAGGTAAGTGGGGCCGCTCCAACAGGCGAGGCCGGACTTTTTGATGCGGCCCAGGGAGGTAATCCAATGCTCAACCTGGTTATGATGGACCTGCGCGTGAAAAGTCAGAATAAAGAGGCTGAAGAAATTTTAGGCTCACCCTATCTCACAGATAATTTTATTAAAAGTAAAGTGTACTTCGGAGAGGAATTCGTAGGCGACTTTTACGTGAGATACAACGCCTTAAACAGTGAGATCGAAATCAAAAACACTGATTTGGAAGAGGAAGCTCCTAAGAGATTGCTCGCTAATCAGGATTTAAGGGTAAAATACGGTAGTCGGGAATTGAGGTTCACCACTTATATCAACAAAAAGGACGAGACGAAAAACGGATACCTCTCCATCATTTCAGAGGGCGATGCTTATACGCTATATCACCGCCTGGCTGTTAAGTATAGTGAAGGTAAAGCGGCAGCTAACTCGATGGTTATGGCCATCCCGAGTCGATATGCTCATTTTGTAGAGTACTATTACAAGAAAGCCGGAGTAGATAGAATCGACCAGCTAACTCAGAAACGAGGAGCACTTCTGAAAATCCTCGAAAAGGAGATGAGAGACCAGGTAAACACCTTTATAAAAGAAGAGAAGATAGATTTGAGCGAAGAAGCCGATCTGATCCGTACCTTTGAATACATCAATTCAATAGATACCTCATCATGAAAAAATTAATCCTGCCGTTTGTGCTTTTATCATCTTATTTGCTTTGCAGCCAGCAGGTAGGTACAGCAGCACCCCAGATGGGGGCAGTGGAAAACAATCCCTACGCTAACTTCCATCAAAGATGGACTCCTAGCATGCAAAAGTTATTTCAGCTCGTTAAAGATGATGACGGGAAGGTTACGCATTTTGTAGGCGCCGAAGTGGGAACGCCCTATGAAAATGACACTTTTGAAATTGGCCATGTATGGTACAAGAATGAGGACCTGGGAGAATTTTATTACAGGTATAACATTTTCTCCAATGAAATAGAGCTTAAAAAAACCCATCTTACGGAAGAAAAACACCAGGCGCTGATCAGGGATCCCAATGTGGTACTCACAGCAAGTATAGGAGAGAAGGCCTATCATTATCTGTCTTTTACGGCCGATAAAGAGGATAATAAAGAAGGTTACCTTATCAAATTGTACCAAGGCAGCGAATTTAAGCTCTTTAAACATCTGGAGTCTAAATACACAGAAGCAAAACCAGCAGCCAATTCAATGGTCAATCCTACCCCTAGTAAATTCACTACCTTCAACTCCTATTTCCTTCAGCAGAACGACGGGCAAATCAAAGAAATATCACTTAAAAGGAATAAATTCCTTAAGCAACTCGATTCGCCTGCAGCGGAAAAAATGAAGATCTATTTTAAAGAAGAAAAAACCGACTTATCTGAGGAAAGGCAATTGATAAGTGCCATTGCCCATTTGGATAAAGCAAATTTATAAGCAGCTTCTCCTGCGAACTTAATTTAAAGAGCTGCAAAGCCCATTAAAGCTCCGATATAAAACTACCTTATATGTCTAAAAACACTCAGATTTACGGTATCAGAGCCGTGATAGAGGCTATACAAGCTAATGAGCCTATCGATAAGGTGTATATTCAGAAAGGGTTAAAAGGAAGTCTGTCAAAGGAATTGGAAAATCTCGTACGCAAGGCCGGAATCCCTGCTTCCTTTGTACCCTTGGAAAAAATCAACAAATTAAGTCAGAACAACCACCAGGGTGTTGTGGCCACCATCTCCCCTATTTCTTTTGAGACCATGCAATCTTTGATAGATCAGGTCTTAAGTTCAAAAGAGAATCCCCTTTTTCTCTTGCTTGACGGAATCTCAGATGTTCGGAACTTAGGAGCCATCATCAGAACTGCTGAATGCTCTGGCGTAGATGGGATAATAATTCCTAAAAAGGGATCTGCCCCTATTACAGGTGATACTGTAAAAACTTCTGCAGGAGCTGTTTTTAATATTCCCATTGCTAAAACCGACCATATTAAAGATGCTGTTTTTTATCTCAAAGCATCGGGAGTCTCGGTCGTAGCTGCTACCGAAAAAACCAATCGTGTACTTTACGATCTCGATCTAAAAGGACCTATCGCCGTTATCATGGGCGCTGAGGATACGGGAATCTCTCCTTCCATTCTCAAGGAGTCAGACCATGTGGCTAAACTTCCTTTGCTGGGAGATATCGGTTCATTAAATGTTTCTGTCGCCTGTGGGATCTTTTTGTTCGAGGTGGTCCGGCAGAGACTGAGCTAATCATTTTTGCCCTCGGAATCCTTGTCAGCCTTTTTATAATGGTAGGTGATCTTGAGTTCGTTTTCTTCTTCCTCCGGCAGTTTTTCTATAAAATTTCCATCTTCGTCGAAATGCCTTAAGAATTCGTCATCATCTTCGTTGTAGTCTTCCTTTTCCCAGGCGTACTTTACAGGTGGCGGAACACTAACTTTTAAAAAGACAGCCATTAAAAGGCCCATCAGGAATCCCCCCAGGTGACCTTCCCATGAAATCTCCTCTTTGATTGGGAAAATATACCAGAGCATACTCCCGTAGATAAAGGAAACGACGAGGGAAACTGCCACCAGTCGGTAGTGTTTCGTAAATATTCCTTTAAAGAAAATAAAACTAGCCAGGAGATATATGAGTCCGCTAGCCCCTATATGAAAAGCAGGGCGGCCAATGATCCAGGTAATAATTCCCGTGCTCAGCAATCCCCAGAACAGAAATCTAAAGGAAATACTCTGGTAGAAATACATCAGCGTAGCCAGCAGAATGGCCAGCGGCAGTGTATTGTTGTAAAGATGCTCAACGGAGGAATGCAGGAAAGGGCTAAAGAGGATTCCCTTTAGTCCGGATACGGTGCGCGGGTAGATTCCAAATTCGTTCCAATTGGTACTAAATTGAAGTTCGAGCCAAAAGACGGTCCAGATAGATAGCACGGCTATCATAGGGACTAACAATACACTATGGGTATACCTGAAATGTGTTTCCTCTTTCAATCCAAACTTCTTTGCGCTAATAGTACAAATTCTGAACCATTTTGCCAATTCCTGCCCTCTTGTCATCCACAGAAAAAATGTACTTTTAATGTCATGAATCAACCTCTGGCAGAACGAGTAAGACCTAAGACACTGGAAGAATATATCAGCCAGCGCCATCTGGTGGGTGAGGAAGGTTCGCTTACACAGCAGATCATCAAGGGAAATATCCCCTCTCTTATCCTTTGGGGTCCTCCGGGTACCGGTAAAACTACCCTGGCACAGATCATTGCCAAGGAGAGCAAAAGACCTTTTTATACCCTGAGTGCGATCAATAGCGGGGTAAAAGATATCAGGGAAGTTATTGATAAAGCCAAAGAAAGAGGCAACCTATTTACCACCAATAACCCCATCTTGTTTATCGATGAGATCCATAGATTTAGCAAATCCCAGCAGGATTCATTGCTTGGAGCAGTAGAAAAAGGCTGGATTACCCTGATAGGCGCCACCACGGAAAACCCGAGTTTTGAAGTAATCCCGGCGCTTTTGTCTCGTTGTCAGGTTTACGTTTTGAACCCCTTTGGAAAAGAAGACCTTGAGGTTTTGTTGAATAGGGCAATTGCCGAAGATAGTTTCCTTCAAGAGAAAAAAATAACGCTTAAAGAAACTGAGGCCCTTCTGCGACTATCCGGGGGGGATGGCAGAAAACTACTCAATATTTTTGAGCTCGTTGTTTCCTCAGAAACCGGAAACGAGGTTACGGTCACCAATGAAATGGTGATGAAAAAAGTTCAAAAGAATACGGTACTATACGATAAAACCGGAGAGCAGCATTACGATATTATTTCTGCATTTATAAAATCCATCAGAGGGAGTGATCCACAGGCCGCTGTCTACTGGCTGGCACGAATGATTGAAGGAGGGGAAGATGTGAAGTTTATTGCCAGAAGACTACTGATCTCAGCCTCCGAAGATATTGGCCTGGCCAATCCTACAGCCCTGGTGATAGCAAATAATACCTTTCAGGCGGTAACTACCATAGGCTATCCGGAATCCAGAATTCTCCTGAGTCAATGTGCCATTTACCTCGCCAGCAGCCCCAAAAGCAATTCGAGCTATACGGCGATAAAAAAAGCACAGGAGGCCGTTAGGCAACACGGAGATCTCTCAGTGCCCATCGAGCTGCGCAATGCCCCTACCCGACTGATGAAAGATCTGGGGTATGGGAAAGAGTACAAATACGCTCATGATTACGAGCAGAATTTTGTGGATTCCGAATTCTTACCCGATGCTATTTCTGGAACGGTTTTTTATGCTCCCGGACAGAATCAACGCGAAAAGGCCATCAAAGAATATCTGAATCAAAGGTGGAAGGACAAATACCGCTATTAGAACTTAAGCTGTAGCTCTTCCTGAATACGATCTTCACCTTGGTAATATTCGAAGATCCAAATATCATCTTTTAGGAACAACAATCCTTTCTGCCCCTTCCTCTCCGCCATAAACACATTGGGAAGTGAAGATTCTTGCAGATAGAATTGGATGCTGGGGGTGGTGTCGACCAATTGATATCCAGTCTCCGTTTTTTGTGCGTATAAAGTCCCTAAAAATATCTTGTCTTCTGCTCCCTCATCGGCAATCGCATCCTCCAAGGTCACAGCTTCTGTTTTCTCCTCGGGCATGGGCATTAAGTTCACCTCTTCCTTGTCTCGTTGTGGCGGTAATGGTTCCGATTCCTCTTCAGACTCCTGTGATATAGATTTCGGCGGTTCAGGGGGAGGTGGTAATTCCTGTACATCATTCTTAAAATTCAGAACAACCGGACTTTCATCCTCTAGTTTTGAATACTCATATTGATAATTCCCAAAAGATTCACAGGCTCCAACGATGGCCTCCCTGTAGGCATCATCATATTGCTTTATTCTACTGCTTCCTACCTGGGTTCGATATTGTTCCTCTCCTTTGCAATCATTAAAAATGATGGCCACTTTGGTGGTAAACATGTTCGACTGATCATCCAGATCAGCAAAGAGTGCCAGACAACCGTCGTTCTCTAATTCAAGGGGTAAAGCATCATCGTAAACAGTATTTATCCCTTGTTGTGTGAGATAAAATTTGACCATGGTACTGGTCTTATACTGATTTTCTTTTTTGAACTCGTCAAATTTCTTTGGGATGATGACGTATTTGTAGTTGTTAATGACCGACTGAGAAAAACTTGTCACCCCCAGGAAGAGAAACAGCACAAAATAAAAGATTTTCATGGATAGAACTATCGGTTAGCTCCCCAAGATAGGATATTTAATCCTATTTGAAAAGAGGCGTAATTACTGTCGGCAAGGTTCTGGTATCCGAGAAGATTATTACCCAAAACGTAAAAATTTACAGGTCCGGCCTGTATATTAAGACCTAATCCCACATTGGTCATTGAGAATTTATCCACTGTATAAGTGGTTTTAAGACTGAGGAAATTACCAATCCTGCGAAGATAAAAGGCAGAGATCGCAGCCTGTGGACCTCTGGGTCTGTTTATGGCGTGCAGTTGAACTCCCAGGGCATTTCTATATGAAAAACGAGTATCGGCATCCGTGACTCCTATATCACAATCGCAATCGAGTTCTCCATTCACAGGTTCTCCAAAATTATATCTCAAGGAGCCGTATAACTGTGTTGGCCTGAAAGTGATATAACTCGAGTTATTATCTTCAAAGGGCAATTGGGCCTCAATTTCATCCACAAGATCTTGCCAAAAATCGGAATTTGCATCGTCAAAAGCATCTGGAAGAATGACCTCTACTCCTTCGGTAGTGGCACTTCCCTGCAGGGAATATCCTTTTACATCTCCCGAGTGGTAAACAAATCCTAAGTCGAGCAGACTGCCAGTGACCACTGTTCTTTCATTAATCTGATAGGTAAATCCTAAATCGACTCCCAAACCGAGGTCTCCGCCCAGAAGCGCCCTTTTGGTAATTACATTTGCCACAGTACCGGAAGCTTCATTATCCAGAATTGCCCTGATCTCCTCCACCCCGGAAGTTCGCAATTGCATGTCTGCTACAAGGGTGTTGGACAATAAATTATTCTGTCCTTCATTCGTGACAAAATAACCCGAATTAGTAGACGAATGATAATCGTAGATTCCAGAATACAATTTAGCCCTGGCCCCTACCGTAAGTTTGCGGTTCAATATCTTGTTAAGACCGAAATGAAAGACGGTAAGACCTTCACCTCTGGTTTTTAAATGCCCGAGATCAAATCTCCTCCCCAGCTGATCCGCATTACCCTCAAAAGCGAGGAATGCCAGATCCTGAGGCCAATACAGAATAGTACTCGATTCAAAATAGACCCCAAAGGAATAAAAATGATCGGGGTTCTTCTTGCTTCTGTAGCCGCCGTGTAATAGGTCTAATTGAATGGTAGCTCCAAACTCATCTCTTTTAGACATACCATTCAATGCTCGTGCACGAACTTTTTGGTTAAAATCGATGCCATCATTTGCAAACAGGTCGTTCACTGTAATACCACTGCTACCGGCCTGACCATAAATTCCTGAGGCAAGTGGAACGCCGGCATACCATGAAAAAGAAGTACTCATCCCGGGATTTAGCAATATGGCTTGAGGTATTTCCGTAAAATCGTAGAGTAACTCCCTGTTCTGAGCAAACAGAAAGCCGCTACCCCAGATTGTGGCTATGAAGAAAAGTTGCCATGATCTCATTTTATCTGTAACCTGAATTTTCCACTAGACCTGAAGATTACGACGGGGTCTGGTAGCGAAGAAACACTAGTGGTATCTCCCAAATTACTCGCGTTTACACGAACTTGGGAAGTGTTCCTGATGATATCTAGACTTCGGCCCGTAGGAGTGCCATAAGTGGTTTCTCTCCTGATGACTGCAGTAGGCGCGGGAGCCAGTGAAAAGAATTCGGTATCCAAAACATTACCAGCGTCATCCAAATATTCAAAAATAATCTCCAACTCCTTACTGGTGGTGTTTTCCAGCTCATAAGTCATTACCCCATCCAGAACGTTATCCGCAAAAAAACCCTCGTTAAAAGCATCGAAATTAAAGGTCTGAATATACCACACTGCGCCGTTGGCATCATTGATAACGCTTTCCGGGCTTTCCACATAGAGGATGCTTGCTTCAACCGTCGGGATGATCTCCAGATCATCAAACTGATCAAAGTTCTGTTCCTCAACGCAAGAAGACAAAGCAAGTAGTAATGCTAAGAATAAGTATTTTAATTTCTTCATAGCGAGGTTCTGTTAAACACCATCAATAGCTGCAAAGCATACGGGTCTCTTAACCTATAACTTTATAAAAACGATTTTATTTCACTTAGATCGTGAATGATTTCCCCGTGTTTATGTAGGGGATCGGCATGTACGTTTAAATGAATAGTGTGAATTCCCAAAGCGCGCGCCCCGAGAATATCTGCTTCGAGGTTGTCGCCTACCATAATAGCGTGCTGCGGTAGTACACGAGTTCGGTTCAAAGCGAGTTGAAAAATTATGGGATTTGGCTTTTTCACCCCTGCCATTTCAGAGTTGATCATTTGATCAAAGTAATCTGAAATCCCCGCATTCCGAAGCTTTTTTTCCTGCACTTCTTCAAACCCATTAGTGATGATATGCATTTTATAGTGGGGTCTTAAATAATCCAGAATCTCACGGGTGTAGGGCAACAAGTGCCCGTGATTTGAAAGTTGTTCGATATAGGCATGTGCCAGCCTGTTGATCACGGCATCCTCAATTGGATATTGAACGGCATCAAATACTTTCCTGAGCCTTTGATAACGCAATTCCTCTTTCCCTATTCTGTCCTCTCGGTATAGTTTCCAAAATTCGAGGTTTACCGGTACGTACTCAGCGAGAAAGTCATCTAGTTTCACATCGACTCCGTGATCTATAAAAATCTTTTCAAAGGTGAGGGCTGAGTTTCTTTCGAAATCCCACAGGGTATGATCGAGATCAAAAAAGACGTCGGTGATCAATTCTCTATACATAATATCTGGCTGTCATTTTTTCGTAAAGTCCGAGCCAGTTGATCTTCTGTTCCATCCCGAGTAATTCATTTGAAAACACTGTGATAAAATGTCCGTTCACCTCTTTTACCTCTCGGTGTAATCGATCTAATTCTGCAAATATTTCATCTTCTGAATCCATTTTTAACAAGGCGTAGTCATGAACAGCAAATGGGTGTATCTTTACCGGTTGCTGGATCTCCAATTGGATATCATAAAAGTAAAATGAGGTGCAGGTACCGGCTTTAAAACCGGTCTCATGGGTATATCCCATAGAGTAATCATCCGTAAATTCGGCATCTACGAGATTTCTGTATGTCTCCGGAATATCCACTCTGTTGTAGCGTAAACGCACATATTTAACGGGTCTGTTGATCACGTTGATCAAATTCTGCTTTTCGTGTTTAAGCAGTTCAAAATTCGTGAAGGAACTGTAAGAGGCAGCAAGAGATACCTTGTTGTAATCTGCCACAGATTTTATCAAATATCGAAAGGTGTTATTCTCGGTCGATATATTTTTATCATACCTTGAATACTGGGCAAACTGGAAGAAAAACATTCCTGGAACCCGATATTTCTTGTGAATCTCTATGAGTTCTGAAAAGTTGTCATAGGGATCTTTTCTAAACCTCAACAAGACCATCATACGTTGGGCGACTCTCTTGATTTTAAAAGAAAACAAATCGAGCAACAGTCCTATTCCACTGCGAAAAAAACCGCGATTAGCAAAACTGTGAGAGACCGGCACGTCAATTACGGAGGTGTAGCGAACCGGTTTTGGAGGGACTACCAGATCGGGAAATCGCTCCTGCAATAAAACTTTTAGTTTTTGAACCCAGAGATCAACTACTGGACGCTTGAGAAATTCGTGCTCATGGGCAAGACTTTCCTTGAAAGGAAATCTACCAAAGAGATCTTTAACATGCGGGAAGTATTCCTCATAACGCGAAAGCAGATAAAAACTAGCGGCAAAAATGTCGAAGGGAACATTACTTCTTTCTCCGGTCTGAAAAAAACAGGGCACATCATCCCATTGTGAAATTGATAGCTCTACATTGCGTATGCCCTGTTCAAACAACAAGGGATGGCTCCTGATAAAAAACTCGTTCTGCAGCGGTTGTTTTGTATAGGTGATCTTCGGCCCTGTGTGCTTTATAAAATCCTCGATCTTAGTCGTAAAACCTACATCAATTTGCAGCATCCGCTTAAATATCTGTTTCATGATATAACTGAAGCGGGGGGTGATTTTATGGGTATAGATCAACAACATATTACAGTTCTTGTTGGTCTGCAAAGCTGAAAAAAGTCTTGTCAGCAATGATTAAATGATCGAGAACTCTGATATCAAGTACTTTGGCAGCTTCTTTAAGTTTTTTCGTAATGGCCCTATCAGCGTCGCTTGGAACCAGGGTTCCTGAAGGATGATTATGTGCAAGAATAATAGCCACTGCGCCCAATTCCAACGCCTTTTTCAGCACTAGTCTCACGTCAACCAGCGTACCTGTGATTCCTCCCTTACTGAGTTGAGCCCTGTGTACTACCCTATTTGCATTATTGAGGTAAAGGATCCAGAATTCTTCATGCTCAAGTTCTCCTAAAATAGGTTCCAGGACGGCAAAAGCGTCGGCACTTCCGGCAATCTTAGCAGGAGAATGGGATGGAATGTTCCTCCTCCTACGGCCAATCTCAAGTGCTGCAGCTATAGTCACGGCCTTCGCTTCTCCTATACCTTTAAATTTCATCATCTGAGTTATGGACATTTTGCCGAGCTGATTAAGGCTGTCATTTGAACTCCTGAGGATCTTCTTGGCCAAACTAAGCGCACTGTCTTCTCGGCTTCCTGAGCCTATCAGTATAGCGAGAAGCTCGGCATCTGTTAGGATCGTCCTTCCCTTCTGTCGTAGTTTTTCCCGCGGTTTGTCATCGTCCGCCCAGGATTTTATGGAGAATGATTCAGGCATTTTTTCCATGTCTAAAGATAAACAACTAATATTTTTAATGTACATTTCTCACTGCAATTAAAAAGCAAGTTGTGAAATCTATATTCGATAAAGAAGCTTATCAGGAAATACAGGACAGGGTTGCGCGGTTGAAATCAACCGATGAAGGGCAATGGGGTAAAATGACCGTTGGCCAAATGGTTTGGCACTGTCAGGTACCCTTAAAAGTGGGTATTTCCAATAAACCCAACAACAAGAAAGGCAACCTTTTGGTGAAATGGTTTTTTAAGAAATCGCTTTACAACGACAAACCCTGGCGTAAAAACTTGCCTACTTCTCCATTCGCAAAAGCAACTGAAGCTAAAGATTTTGATTCAGAGCGGGAAATGTTACAGAAGATGATCTCCCAATTTCATGAACTCAATAAGAGGGAATCCTGGAATCCTCACCCGCTGTTTGGGCGTCTCTCACACGATCAATGGGGGAAAATGCAGTACAAACATCTGGATCACCATCTCAGGCAATTCGGGGTATGATGCCCTCAGAAACTCTTGCTTTTTAAATCCCCAGGTGCTCCTGGAAGGAATGAAGGTCGAGTCCGCCATAATTCCCCGAACTCATCAGGAGAAAAACCGTATTCTTTACCTCCTGCTGGTATAAATACTGTTCAAATTCGCCGGGATCTGTAAACACTTCCAGTTTTTCATTTTGAAATGCTTTCCTAATCTGCTCAGCCGATAAGGGTGCTAATTTTTTTATCGCTACCGATTTAGGAGAGTAAAAAACTGCAGATACATCCGCAGCATCCAGAGTTCCCTGGTAATGCGATAAAAAGGTCTCATTAAGACTGCTGTAGGTATGCAACTCCAAACAGGCGACCAGCTTTTTATCCGGAAATTGTTCTTTAACGGCTTTAGTAGTGGCCGCAACCTTGCTGGGTGAATGGGCAAAGTCTTTAAAAACCACAGAGGTCTCACTCTCGCCCAATTTCTCGAGTCGTTTTGAGGCCCCGGTAAAGGAACTTATGGCCTGGTAGAAATCGTCTTCATCAATACCCATTTGCTGGCATATCCACTTGGCCCCCGACAAATTGCTCAAATTGTGTTGCCCAAAAACTTCAACAGGCAGCGGGCCTTCCTCAGTATCGAGAAATGTCTGGCCATCTATTATCTGGTAAGCGGGCGTACCGTAGGGGAATTTCCTAATGGTATTCTCGGTCTGCTCAACGACATCTACAACCCATTTATCTTCCTCATTGTAGGTAATACTCCCGCCCTGAATAATCCCGTCTACGAAGATTTGAAATTGTGAGAGGTAGTTCTCAAAGGTGGGAAAGACATTCATATGATCCCATGCGATACCACTGAGCAAAGCGATGTTCGGCTGATACAAATGAAATTTTGGGCGTTTGTCTATTGGAGAGGATAAATATTCGTCCCCTTCCAGAATAATAAAATCGTTTTCTTCCGTGAGGTGAACCATACGATCAAAACCTTCTAATTGAGCTCCCACCATATAGTCCACTTTCTTTCCGTGATAGTCGAGTACATGCAGGATCATGGAAGTTATGGTTGTCTTACCGTGGCTTCCTCCTATCACTACCCGGGTTTTGTTTTTCGATTGCTCGTAGAGGAATTCCGGATAAGAGTATATCTTCAAACCCAGTTCCTGGGCCTTCAACAATTCAGGATTGTCTTTTTTGGCATGCATTCCCAGGATAACCGCATTGATACTTTGGTCGAGCTTCTCGGGGTACCAGCCAAAATCCTTTGGTAAAAGACCTTGCTTTTCCAACCTTGTTTTGGAGGGTTCGTAAATAACATCATCACTCCCTGAAATATCATAACCCTTATCGTGTAGTGCTAGGGCCAGGTTGTGCATTGCGCTGCCGCCAATAGCAATAAAATGAATCCTCATTTGCCAGTATAATTTCGGACAAAGATAGCGTTTGAATTATGCATCCCAAAGCGCAATGACGTTCAGAATCTTACTATCTTAGTTTCTGATAATTTTTTTCGTCTGGAACAGAAAATCAACATACACGAGACAGCTTTTGTCACCGCTGCATTCAGGGCCGAAGACCCTCATTTGAGCATGGATCCTTTTGCTAAATTGTGGGCAACCCAGGCAACCAATGAGCACGCCGAAAGATACAGCAGAGCCGTTTCATCCTATGAAGCTTTGGCGCATCGCCTGCGGAACCGCTTCTTTTACGATACGTTCAAGAATTTGATCAAAGAAAATAAAATCGAGGTGATGATGAATTTTGGATGTGGCTTTAGTATGTATCCATTTACCCTCGACCCCGCTGTACTCTTTGTGGAAATTGATACTGAAGACGTCATCCATTTTAAACAGCAAAAAACCAACTCTTGGCAAGACAAAGGCGTACTTCCCAAAAGAAATGTCAAGTTTGTTTCGGCCGATTTCAATTCACAGTCTTTAGATGAACTGTACAAAAGACTATTGCCACTCTGTGAGGGTAAAAAAACATTTATTCTGATCGAAGGGGTGTTGTTTTTTTTAGGAAGAGATGATACCACAAGACTATTTCATCTCTTCAGCCGACTGCAAAAAAAGAATGATTTCGTAGGAAGTGTTTCTTTCCAACCCTCACTTGAAAAGCAAAGAGTTTTTAGCCGACTAATAGATTTTGTGGAAGTCAACCTTGAAAAAAACCAGCAATTCAATTATCAAACCGTAGCTGACGAATTTTACACCTCCGCAGAAGGGTATCGACTCACCGAACACCAGGACACCATTAGTTTAGCAGCCAGGTATAGTCCCGATATAACTTTAGCAGAAGAAGAAATACTCAATGAACATATGTACCTTCTGCAGAAATGTTGAAATTATTTTAGAATGAAAATACAATTAGATAAAATCACAGCAAAAGAGATTATCCCGGGTTACATGGGAAAATTAATCCATGGGCAAAAAATGTCCCTGGTTTACTGGGATGTAGAAAAAGATGCGGAAGTTCCGGAACACGCACATGAAAATGAACAAATTATGCAGGTCCTGGAAGGAGAATTTGAATTTACAGTCGATGGAAGTACTGCGATTTACACCGCCGGAGAACTGATCGTCATTCCACCTAATGTCCTCCACAAGGGGAGAGCTTTAACCCGTTGCCGACTTATGGATGTGTTTAGTCCGGTAAGAGAAGCTTATAAATAAAAAGATATGCTGATCAATCTCAAAGGAAAAAAGGCCCTTGTTGGAGGCAGTAGCCGGGGAATTGGACTTGGCATTGCCAAACAATTGGCTAAAAGTGGAGCCAGCGTCACACTGATGGCCAGGCGGGAAGAACAGCTCAGGGAAATTGTCGCTTCACTTGAGACTTCCTCCCCTGAACAAACTCATCAGTATTTAGTAGTGGATTTTAGTGATTACGAAAAATACAAAGTAATCCTGAAGGGGTACTTCGCTTCCAATACCGTCGACATACTGATCAACAATACGCAGGGACCTAAGGCAGGAACGCCTTTGGAAAAGGAGGTAGAAGACTATCAGCAAGCCTTTGATACCATGTTTAAAACTGTAGCCTTTACCACTCAATTGGCCATAGAACAAATGAAAGCGAGGAAGTGGGGCAGAATCATCAATGTTACCTCCGTTTCCGTTAAAGAACCCTTGTCTTATTTGGTATTATCCAATACCATTAGAGCTGCAGTGGTGGCCTGGGCGAAAAGTCTGGCTACCGAAGTTGGCCCCTACCAAATTACCGTAAATAATATACTTACCGGTTATTTTGATACAGAGCGATTAAAGGAACTCAATCAGAAAAAGGCTGAGCAACGGCAGATAGAAAGCAGCGAAGTACGAGATTATATGATCAGTAATGTCCCCTTAAAAAGATTGGGTAAACCGGAGGAATACGGCTACCTGGTGGCATTTCTGGCTTCAGAACAAGCTGCGTATATCAGCGGCACCAATATCCCGATAGACGGAGGTTTGCTAAAGTCACTATAAAAGGGAAGTTGCTGATTTGTCACTTTCCAGTTAGTTTTCAAATTACCACTAGTTTGGTGGATACTTAGACAGTACCTTAATGACGATTTGCCGTAACAAACGCTCCCTTTCAATAGGAGTGGCGTTTTCACGATAACTACTGAGGCAGATGGCCTGCCAGAATAGAATATCCCGCTGACTATCAATAAAATCGAATAGAATCTCCCGTTCGTTAGCTGATCTGCCCAGGGGTAATCCAATACTTACACCCCCGCCAACGTTTCTGCCTCCACCACCAATTCCCACACCTACATTACTATTTTGGGGAAGGCTAAATTCTCTGGATTCGATATTGATGAAGAAATCGGGTTCTTCGGAAGATCTGTAGCCTTTTGAAACAAGTACGGAGTCGAGTGCCGTTAACAGCCGCCGGGTATCTAATTCGCTTAAGCCGGTTTGCATGTCCGGATAGTAATTGTAGGTCTGAAAGCTGCTGAAATCTGTTTGGGTATCATAGTCATAGTCTACCTTCAGCGAGGAGCAGGAAGAGAGCAATATGAGTAAGATAAGCAGCCCGTTTTTCATGAATTCGGCACTTGGAGTTTCTGACTAATTTGTAAAATGGTCCTGCTAAAAATGGCAGGGCCGACACTCTAATTTAAGGAAAATCAGAAATTTCAGGAAGAGAATGAAAGCTTATTCGTTTAACAGACCCCAGAGGGTATCCTTAAGTGGCTGCAATCCGAATTGTGAAACGGAAGATATAAAGGTAAAAGGGATCTCTCCAAGATCCTTTTTAACTTCTATCCTCATCTCCTCCATCAGTTCCTCATCTAGTAGATCGGCCTTGGATATGGCTACGAGTCGGTCTTTATCCAGCAACTCGGGATTGTAGTTTTTGAGCTCATTAAGAAGGATCATGTACTCCTGAGAAACATCAGTACTATCGGCAGGAATAAGAAATAAAAGAATGGCATTACGTTCGATGTGCCGCAGAAAATAATGCCCAAGCCCTTTTCCTTCTGCTGCGCCTTCAATGATGCCGGGAATATCAGCCATCACAAAACTCTTAAAGTCGCGATACTTCACAATCCCCAGATTGGGTTTTAAGGTGGTAAAAGGATAGTCGGCAATTTTAGGCTTTGCCGATGTCAGCACCGAGAGTAAAGTAGACTTCCCGGCGTTGGGAAAACCTACCAGGCCTACATCAGCCAGGACTTTTAGTTCCAGGGTAATGTCTCTTTCCTGTCCCGGTATTCCCGGTTGAGCGTATCTGGGGGTCTGATTAGTAGAGGTTTTAAAGTGCCAGTTTCCACGTCCTCCCATTCCACCCTCAACTATTTTTTCTTCTTGGCCGTTCTCAGTGATCTCCATCAGAACTTCCCCGCTCAGTGAATCCCTGACTACAGTACCCAAAGGCACTTCGAGGTAGACGTCACCACCGTCAGCTCCCGAACTCCTGTTCTTACTGCCGTGTTCACCATGACCGGCCTTAAAATGTCTCTTAAACTTAAAATGAAGTAAGGTCCAAAGACTTTCGTTTCCTTTGAGAATGACATGCCCTCCACGACCTCCGTCTCCCCCGTCTGGGCCACCCTTTGGAACATACTTCTCCCGGTGCAGGTGTGTGGAACCCTTCCCCCCATTACCAGAGGCGACATGTACCTTGACATAATCAACAAAATTTCCTTCAGTCATTTGTTAGAGTGATAGGCGTTAAGGGATCTCTTTGAGCTAAGGATTAATTTATGAAAGTGTATCTATAACCTTTGAAAGGCGTTCGGTGATTTCTTCAATATCACCAATTCCGTTTACTCCGTGAAATTTGCCTTGGGCCTCATAGTACTCCCTTAGCGGGGCTGTTTTCTGATTGTATTCTTCAAATCTGTTCCTGATTTTTTCCTCATCCTGGTCATCAGGTCGACCGCTGCTTTTCCCGCGTTCCAAAAGCCTGTTTATAAGCACTTCGTCTTTAGCTTCCAGGGCAATGGTTCCGTGGATTTTCATGTCCTTGGAATCCATAAAATTATCCAAAGCTTCTGCCTGGGCCGTTGTGCGTGGAAAGCCATCAAAAATAAATCCACTGGCTTCAGAGTTTTTTTCAACCTCATCCTTCAGCATGCTGATGGTCACCTCATCAGGTACAAGATCACCTTTATCCATATAGGATTTGGCCAATTGCCCCAACTTTGTATTGTTTTTGATGTTATAGCGAAATACATCTCCGGTAGAGATATGCTTCAAATTGTATTTTTCCTTTAAATACTCTGCCTGAGTTCCTTTCCCGGCGCCGGGCTTCCCGAATAAAACGAGGTTGATCATATGCGATTGGTTAATTTGATAAACTTGTTTGAGGTTTCTTCCTTGTTCCAGGTAGTCCAGGCCATATCCCACAATAAATTTATCCGGGATCTTCATTCCGAAATAGTCTATGGTGTATTCTCCATTGTAGACCTCTGATTTAAAAAACAAACTGGCTATCTTGTAATTCTTCACATTGGTATTGGAGAAGAGGTGAACCAGTTCCTGCAGCGTTCTTCCTGTATCAATGATATCCTCCAGAATGATCACACTTCGGCCTTCAATATTGTCTGGCACATCCAAAAGAGTTTCAACAATTCCTGTAGAGGTGAGACCCTTGTAAGAGCTTAATTTCACAAAGGAAACTTCACAAGGATACGGGTAGAACTTCAAAAAATCTGACACGAACATAAAGGCACCATTTAGAACACCGACAAAGACAGGAATCTCGTCCTTGTAATCTGCCGCTATTTCTTTGGCAACCTTTTCTACTGCATTTTGAATTTCTTTTTCCGTGAGGAAAAGTTCAAAATTCTTATCGTGGATTTTTATAGATTTAGTGTTATCCATAAGGAGGGCAAATATAGCATTTTGAAATCTCTTTTTACGGGCGCTGGCCTTGGTTTATAAGATTAAGATGTATTTTTGTCAAAACCTCTTCAAAATACATGTCTACATCATCTGATCCGAGCTATTTTTCTTCATCATTCACTCTAGGTGTTTTAGGGGGAGGGCAGCTAGGAAAAATGCTGCTTTACGAAACGCGTAAGTGGGATATTTCAACCAAGGTAATGGATCCCTCAAAAGACGCTCCATGCCGCCTGGCTTGTAATGAATTCGTCCAGGGAGATTTGATGGACTACCAAACGGTATACAAGTTTGGAAAAAACCTGGATGTGCTAACCATAGAAATCGAAAATGTCAATATTGATGCTCTGGAGCAGCTGGAGGAAGAGGGCGTCCTTGTCTTTCCTACTCCGAGAGAGCTCAGGCTTATTCAAAACAAGATCACACAGAAATTATTCTACGTGGATCACGATATTCCCACAGCCGACTTTTCTCGTTTTGCGTATACCAGTGAGATTCAGGAAAGCATTAGAAACGGGGGATTGCATCTGCCCATCGTTTGGAAAAGTGCACAGTTTGGCTATGACGGACAAGGAGTGAAAATTATCCGGGAAATCTCTGATCTGAAAGGCCTGCCTAACGTAGAATGCCTGGCAGAAGAATTAATTCCTTTTAAGACAGAATTAGCGGTCATCGTGGCCAGAAGCACAAAAGGCAAAAGTGTTAATTATCCGGTTGTAGAAATGGAATTTCACCCTGAAGCTAACCAGGTGGAATACGTATTGTGCCCTGCCCGAATAGAGGACAAAATTGCAAAAAAAGCCATAAAAACGGCGCTGAAAGTTTCTGAAGAACTACAGCACGTAGGTTTACTGGCCGTGGAAATGTTTTTGACCAAGGAAGACGAGGTTCTGGTCAATGAGGTAGCGCCAAGACCACACAACAGCGGTCATTACAGTATAGAAGCAAGTTACACCAATCAATTTGAGCAACACCTGCGTTGCATTCTCGGCCTACCCCTTGGAAACACGGAAAGCAAGGTAGCCGGGGTCATGGTCAACCTTGTTGGTGCCGAAGGCCATGAGGGGGAAGTTTTTTATGAAAACATCGAGCAAATTCTAGAACTTCGGGGGGTAACACCACATATTTACGGAAAGACCCTTACTCGTCCCTTCAGAAAGATGGGACACGTTACTATTGTAAATGAAGATATGCAAGTAGCGAGGAAAATTGCCGCAGAGGTAAAACAAACGATCAAAGTAATCAGTAAAAAGAAAGTATGAGCAAAGTTGCCATTGTCATGGGGAGTACCAGCGACCTTCCTGTTATGCAGGAAGCTGTAGAAATCTTAAAGGGCTTCGATCTGGAAGTTATGGTGGACATCATCTCGGCCCACCGGACACCGGAAAAACTTTTTGAATTTGGGAAAACCGCCCACACTGAAGGTTTTTCGGTAATCATTGCCGGTGCAGGTGGTGCCGCTCATTTACCTGGCATGCTGGCCTCCTTATCCCCCTTACCCGTTATAGGTGTCCCAATTAAAAGCAGTAACTCCATAGACGGCTGGGATTCTGTTCTCTCTATACTGCAGATGCCTGGAGGAGTACCCGTAGCTACAGTTGCCCTGAACGGGGCTAAAAACGCAGGTATTTTAGCGGCACAGATCATCGGGTGTCAGGATTCTTGTGTCCTGGATAAAGTCGTACTCTACAAAAAAGGCCTCAAAGAAAAAGTCATCAAAGGGGCTAAAGAAGTAAGGAAAGGGTGAAGCAGCTGATCCTACAATTGAAAAACTACCCAGCATTACCAAATTTTGATTCAAATTTAACGACTACATGAAAAACGTATTGCTCGAGCCGTTTGATCTGGCTCCTTTTAGCTCAATCAATCCGAGTCATTTTAAACCAGCTTTTGAAAAAGCCTTGCAAAAGGCCCGTTTGGAGGTCGATGAGATCGTCACTTCAGAGCAGAAACCGACGTTTAAAAATACGATTGAAGCACTTGAGTTTTCGGGTGCCCACCTGGACAGGCTTTCCAGCCTGTTTTTTAACCTGAACTCCGCGGAGACCAACGAGGAAATCCAGACGCTCGCCCAGGAAATTTCACCCATGCTCACCGAATTCAGTAATGATATTGCGCTTAACCAAACCCTGTTTCAAAGGGTTGCTGCTGTTTTTGAAATGAAGGATTCTTTAGGACTCAATGCAGAACAGCAGATGTTACTCGACAAAAAATACAAGTACTTCAGCAGAAACGGGGCTCATCTGCCCGAAGATAAAAAGACTCGTCTCCGGGCGATCGACAAGGAATTGGCGCAACTAAAACTCACCTTCGGAGAACACGTATTGGCAGAGACCAATAAATTTGAAATGCACCTGACCAAGGAGGAAGAGGTTGAAGGGCTACCAGACGGCGCCAAAGAAGCTGCCGCCCAGCTGGCCGCCTCTAAAGAAAAAGAAGGATGGATAATCACCCTTAATTATCCCAGCTATGTTCCCTTTATGACTTATGCAAAAAACAGGGAACTCCGTAAAAAACTAGCGATTGCTTTTAGCAGTAAGGGCTTTCATGGGGATGAACTCGACAATCAGGAATTAGTCTTACAAATTGCGCGTCTGAGATTCGAAAGGGCCAAGCTGCTTGGATATGACACCCACGCCCACTACGTATTGGAAGAGCGCATGGCAGAGACTCCTGACAAAGTGATGGCTTTTCTCCAAGAACTCAAGGAAAAAGCGAAACCTGCTGCCCTCAGGGAATTGTCGGAACTGCAACAGTTTGGAGGAGAACTTGATGAAATAGAAACGCTTCACAAATGGGATAGTAGTTATTACAGTGAAAAGTTAAAGCAAAAGCGATTCGACCTTGACGATGAAAAGCTCAAGCCCTATTTTAAGCTGGAAAACGTCATACAGGGTGTTTTCGATATTTCCGGGGAACTCTACGGCATTGAATTCGAAGAAGTTTCAGATATAGACACCTACCATGAGGATGTGAGAACTTTTAAGGTCAAGGACCAGAACGGACAGTTGCTATCTGTATTTTATGCCGATTTCCATCCCAGGCCAGGGAAGCGCGGAGGAGCATGGATGACCTCTTATAAACCTCAATACAAAAGAGAGGGAGGAAACGAAAGACCTCATATTTCCATAGTTTGTAATTTTACAAAGCCCACCGAAACCAAACCTTCGTTACTTACTTTTAACGAGGTGACCACTTTGTTCCATGAATTTGGGCACGCACTTCACGGGATGCTTGCCAACACTTCTTATCCCAGCCTTTCAGGTACATCTGTCTATTGGGATTTTGTAGAATTGCCGAGTCAGATTATGGAAAACTGGTGTTTTGAGAAGGAGGCATTGGAACGGTTTGCTACCCACTACAAGACCGGGGAAGTCCTGCCTATGGAAATGATCGAAAAAATTAAGGAATCCTCAAATTTTCTCGAGGGAATGGCCACGCTCAGGCAATTGAGTTTTGGCTTTCTGGACATGGCCTGGCATGCCGAGGATCCTTCAGGGATCGACTCTGTAAAAGCCTATGAACAAAAAGCTTTTGAAGATACGCAGCTCTTCGCTGATATTCCTGAAACTTGTATGAGCACTGCATTTTCGCATATTTTCCAGGGAGGCTATTCTGCGGGCTACTACAGTTACAAATGGGCTGAAGTTCTGGATGCGGATGCCTTTGCCTTTTTTAAAGAAAAGGGGATATTCAATAAAAACGTCGCACTTAAATTCAGGGAGAATATATTGAGCAAAGGGGGTACAGAAAAACCGATGGACCTATACAAAAAGTTCAGGGGAAGTAAACCCAAACTCGATGCCTTGCTCAAAAGGGCAGGCTTATTAAAGAAATCGGCTTAGTCCCCGGTATTTGCTGTCCATGCTCCGTAGCCTCCTGTGAGATCTATAGCCTTGAATCCCAGGGAGTCGAGAACTGCTCGTGCCTCGGCACTGCGTCCTCCTTTCTGGCAATACACATAAATTGTTTTCTCTTTCTCCAGAACGGCTACCTGCTCAGTAAAATTATCGTCAAACCAGTTGATGTTGATCGCGTTTACCAAATGTCCTTCCTCAAACTCTTCTGGCGTTCGCACATCCAGTAAGGTGTAGTTTTGCAAGTCGTCCTGACTAAACTCATTGATCGGAAGTTGATGAGCTTCTTGGCAGCTCCCTGTGAGGAACAAAAGAATAAAAAGACTAATATAATTTTTCACCTCAGTGTGATTTATTTCAAATGTACCTTTTTTATCTAAAATCCCTTACTTTTATAAGGTACAAAAACGCTATGATCCACCATAAATTAAAGCCCGATTCCTGGGTAGATGAGTATGCCGACTACCTGTTTAACTATGCCATATCTAGAGTAAGCGACCAGGAAATAGCTAAAGACCTCATCCAGGATACCTTTATCGCGGCTTTAAAATCTGCAGAGAATTACAAAGGCAAAGCCTCTGAACGGACTTGGCTTATATCGATCCTGAAAAGAAAAATAATAGATCATTATCGCAGGATCAATTCTAAAAAAGGTAAGGCGGAAGTACGGCGAACTTATAATCCATCTTCGGAAAGTGAAGGTGATTGGCTTGAGGAGCAAGTAGCTGATCCCAGTAGTATTTCAGAAAACGATTCGATAGAGAACAGGGAATTGGGCTTAGCAATACAGGCCTGTATCGACCAATTACCGGTCAACCAAAGACGTGTTTTTACTATGAAAACGGTAAGCGGACTAGCCACTGAAGATATTTGTAAAGAACTCAATATAAATCCGTCTAACCTTTGGGTAATGGTTCACAGGGCTAGAACAGCCCTGATGGGATGCCTTAATCAAAACTGGTTTACATTATGATCTCATGTGATGAAGCCGCATTGATTTGCAATAAATCGCAATACCAAGAGGCAAGCTTATTGGAAAAAATAAAACTAAAGTGGCATATCCTCTTTTGCAATACTTGTAAATCCTTCTCGTCGAAGAACAAGCAACTCTCATGCCTGTTCGAAAAAGCGAAGCTGTACATTCTCAGTGACGCAACCAAAGAAGAGCTCAAAAGACAACTCAAAGAAAGGACTTAGACGATCTCAAAAGTAACATAAAGCAGTCCGGCCCAGAAAATGGGTAGCGCCTCTACCCAAAAAGAAGCAAAATACCTACTCTGTTTCTTTGGCAGCCTAATCATAAGAGTTACAAGACTTATCGCAACTAGGGCCTTACCAAAAGCTTCAGATTTAGAGAGATCATCCATCAGAAAAGTAAGCAGAAAGAAGATCAAACTCAGTAGTATTCCCGCCCTCCTGGTTTTGTAAATTCCCAATCGCTGTGGAATAGTCATCATTTCGTTTGAATCCACACCGAGATCTCTGATCTCAAAGGGCACCATTAGTACTAAAATTACCAGAAAGCGCTGCCACGATTCAATCCAAACATCCCAAACCAGATTTTCCCTAACCTCAAGGACCGGTAAGATTACCGTAGCACCGGTCCATACTAATCCAATGATC
Organism: Flavobacteriaceae bacterium; assembly: GCA_013042315.1. GTDB lineage: Bacteria > Bacteroidota > Bacteroidia > Flavobacteriales > Flavobacteriaceae > Muriicola. The sequence continues at coordinate 26,357 of JABDQM010000075.1, forward strand.
AGAATTTTGACAATACCAAAATGCCTGAGATTCTTTCGGCTGGGAAACAGGGGGATGGTGTAGAAGACGACCAGCAAGGCAAGGATTGAGACGCCTATTAAGGTATTGGCCGCTAATTGCAGTCCAAAATAAGCGGCACATCCCAGTGAAACAAAACTGAGCCAAAGGATCTTTTTATCGACTAAAAGAAGCCTTAAAAACTGATTTTCTCCTTTTTGGGATTGTTTGATAAAATTATAGGCAGGAATAGTGCTAAAAAAAACATAAAAAAACAGGTTCTTTGGTATGTAAATGTTTAAGAAGCAGGAAGTCAGATACAAAAAAGAAACCACGGCCAAAGACACATGAATACTGGCTTTCACATAAAAATCAAATATCATTTTTAGCCACCGCATTAAACAAAAATAGGCATTGAAGTGTTATTGACTGATTTTGGTTAAAAACTTTGACCTTCTACCTACTCTGAACTGCCTGATTTAATGGAATAATTACCTAATTTTGTGCTCCTTAAAGCACTATAATTTTACGCAGCGATTATGAATACAGATTCTTTTGCACTTCGCCATATCGGAATAAGGGAAGAGGACCTTCCGGAAATGCTAAAAACTGTCGGGGTAGATAGTCTGGATGAACTCATCTATCAGACCATCCCACAGGATATCCGCCTGAAGGAAGACCTTCCGTTGGACGAGCCTATGAGCGAACAGGAATTTCTAAACCACGTTCACGAGTTATCGCGAAAGAACGACGTATTCAAGTCTTACATTGGGTTGGGATATCACGAAAGTATTACCCCCTCGGTAATTAAACGGAATATTCTCGAAAATCCGGGATGGTACACCGCCTATACCCCTTACCAGGCTGAGATTGCTCAGGGACGATTAGAAGCTTTGCTGAACTTCCAGACAATGGTTTGTGACCTTACAGGCATGGAGTTGGCCAATGCCTCACTATTGGATGAAAGCACCGCTGCCGCTGAAGCGATGACCATGCTTTTTGATGTGAGAACAAGGGATCAGAAAAAGAATCAGGTGGTCAAATTTTATGTCTCTGATGAAGTGTTGCCTCAAACCCTATCACTACTTGAGACCAGAGCGACGCCACTGGGGATCGAATTAGTAATTGGCAAACATACCGAAGTAGAATTGGACGGCTCTTTCTATGGAGCCCTGCTCCAATATCCCGGAAAATACGGGCAGGTTTTTAACTATACCGAATTTGTCTCCACTGCGCATAGTTTTGACATTCGCGTAGCTGTTGCTGCAGATATTTTGAGTCTGGCCATCCTGACACCTCCCGGTGAGTTTGGCGCAGATGTGGTAGTAGGATCAACACAACGCTTTGGGATCCCGCTGGGTTATGGCGGCCCTCATGCCGCGTTTTTTGCGACCCGAGAGGCATTTAAACGTAATATTCCCGGAAGGATTATTGGCGTAACACGAGACACAGATGGGGCCCGGGGCCTTAGAATGGCATTACAGACCAGGGAGCAACATATCAAAAGAGACAAAGCGACTTCAAATATCTGTACGGCCCAGGTCTTACTAGCTGTTATGGCAGGAGCTTATGCCGTTTACCACGGGCCTAAAGGCTTGAGGTACATTGCCGAAAAGGTACACAAGCATACACTTCGCCTGGCGGATGGGTTAGAACAAAGAGGACTTTATCAATTGAATACGGCCTATTTTGACACCATCCTGGTAAAAGCAAATGCAAACTCAATCAGGCCAGTCGCAGAAAAGAAGAGTATTAATTTTCTTTATGTTGATGATGAAACTATAGGCATTTCTCTAAATGAAGTGACCACAGAAGAAAGGGTGACCGAAATTTTAGATGTCTTTTCCGAAGCGCTTGGGAAAGAAGAGCCCTCGGGTATTTCCAGTGCTAAGTCTACGGTTCTGAGTGCAGATTTACTCAGGACATCAGACTACCTTACCCATGAGGTCTTTAATTCATATCATTCTGAAACCCAGCTGATGCGTTATCTGAAACGCCTGGAGCGCAAAGACCTGGCTTTAAATCACTCCATGATCTCTTTGGGATCCTGTACCATGAAGCTTAATGCCGCCACCGAAATGTTGCCGCTCAGTATGCCTGAATGGGGAAATATCCATCCTTTTGTCCCTGTGGAACAAGCGGCGGGTTATCATGAAGTTTTAAAGGAGCTCGCCCGGGAGCTAACTATTATTACGGGCTTTGCAGCAACCTCGCTCCAACCTAATTCGGGAGCACAGGGAGAATATGCAGGATTGATGACCATCAGGGCGTATCACGAAGCTAACGGAGATACGCATCGCGACGTATGTATTATTCCTGCTTCGGCACATGGAACAAATCCGGCCTCAGCGGTAATGGCGGGCATGCGTGTCGTTGTCACAAAAACCGATGAAAAAGGGAATATCGATCTGGACGATCTGGAGGAAAAAGTAAAGCAGCATTCAGAGAATCTCGCGGCACTAATGGTGACCTATCCTTCTACCCATGGAGTTTTTGAATCATCCATCCGGAAAATCACCCAATTGATTCACGATAACGGCGGACAGGTTTATATGGATGGTGCCAATATGAATGCACAGGTAGGATTGACCAATCCCGCTATTATCGGCGCCGACGTGTGCCACCTCAACTTGCACAAGACTTTCGCCATCCCTCATGGAGGGGGTGGTCCAGGAGTTGGACCTATATGCGTAGCGAAACAACTAGCGCCTTTCCTACCCGGAAATCCCGTGATTAAGACGGGAGGGGAACAAGCTATTACGGCCATAAGTGCAGCACCCTGGGGTAGCGCACTGGCTTGCCTGATATCATATGGCTATATTAAAATGTTAGGGGCGCATGGTCTTCGCCGGGCGACGGAAATTGCCATTCTCAATGCCAATTATATCAAGGAAAAACTCCAGGGAAAATACGAAGTTTTGTATACCGGAGAGAAAGGAAGAGCGGCCCATGAAATGATAATCGACTGCAGACCTTTTAAAGAGAAGGAAATTGAAGTCTCTGACATTGCAAAACGGCTGATGGATTACGGATTTCACGCCCCAACCGTATCTTTTCCGGTGGCTGGAACCATGATGATAGAACCTACGGAAAGCGAGGGCTTATCAGAATTGGATCGATTCTGCGAAGCAATGATCTCAATTCGTCGGGAAATTGATGAGATCCAATCGGGAGAAAGCAGTAATGTGATGAAAAATGCACCTCACACCTTACAAATGGTGACCTCTGATTCATGGGATTTCCCTTATACACGTGAAAAAGCGGCCTTTCCTCTTTCATTTGTTCAGGAAAACAAGTTCTGGCCGAGTATCAGACGCGTAGACGAAGCTTATGGCGATCGTAATCTTATTTGTACCTGCGCCCCTATAGAGGCTTATGCCGAAAGTGAATAAGGAACTAATTGTCAATTCTTTAAATTTCAGAAAGGTAAAAAACGAGTCGAAACCTCACCTTACCCCCGGTTTGAACATCGTATTTAGAAGGGAATACACTTTTGTTTTGTTAACCTTTTGGTTACATTTCGGGAATAAATAACATTTGAATTATGAGTATTGCCATTACCGGTACCGGTTGCTACATCCCGGAAGTGCTGGTTCCTAACGAAGCCTTTGAAGACAAACACTTCCTCAATAGCGACGGTTCTACTTTCCAACAGTCGAATACTGTAATTATCGAAAAGTTTAAAGCAATTACAGGTATAAGTGAGCGGCGGTATGCCAAAAAAGAATTCAATGCCTCCAACCTTGCGTATCTAGCCTCCAAGAACGCCCTGGAAGACGCCAATATCAGTGCTGAGGATTTAGATTATATCATCTTTGCGCATAATTTTGGAGATGTTTCTTACGGTTCTTCCCAAGGGAATACACTTCCTAGTTTAGCTACTCGTGTTAAAAATCACCTTCAGATAAAAAATCCTAAATGTGTAGCCTATGATCTGCTCTTTGGCTGCCCGGGATGGATTGAAGGTATGATTCAGGCGTATGCCTTTATCAAAAGTGGAATGGCCAAAAGATGCCTGGTAATAGGTGCAGAAACGCTATCTCGCGTCGTAGACCCACATGACAGGGATTCAATGAT
>JABDQM010000079.1 GCA_013042315.1 Flavobacteriaceae bacterium
ACTCACGAACCCGATATAGCCCAGATGTGTAAGCGCATCGTTCATCTGAAGGATGGAGTGATCGTCAAAGACGAAAAAGTAAAACAAGTAAAAGCCCTCGCCAATGTTTAGCAGGGATACCTGGCAGGAAATATTTCTCACGATCCGGAAAAACAAACTACGGACTATCCTCTCGGGATTCACAGTATCGCTTGGGATCTTAATCTTTGTGGGTCTGGTTGGATTAACCAACGGCTTGCAAAATACCTTCGAATATTTTTTCTCTCAAGATGCTACAAATGTGATGTACATCTTCCCGGGCAGGACTTCCATGCCCTACAAAGGCTACAAAGCACTAAGGCGTATTGAACTTGACAATAGCGATCTTACGGATATTAAGAACGACTTCCCTATGTTCCTTGAATATATCTCCCCGAGGATTTTCAGGAGCGCCCTTGTCAAGTACAAAGAGGAGTCAAACAACTATACTACTATAGGTGTTGACTGGGGGCAGCAGTTTGCCGAGAAGACCATCATTATGAAAGGTCGATATATCAACCAGGAAGATGTAAAAAACAGAACCAAGAATGTTGTCATCGGAAGATTGGTGGAGCAGGATCTATTTGGAAGGCAGAATTCCATAGGAGAATTTGTAGATGTTGGAGGCAGCATGTTCAGGGTAGTAGGTGTTTTTCAGGATGACGGGGGAGACAATGAGGAACGACAGCTCTATATGCCCTACACCACAAGACAACTCATTGAGAAGAATACTGATGAAATCGGGCAGATTGTCATCGGATTTAAAGAAGAATTGGGATATACCGGTGCAATGGCATTCCAGCGCAGCCTGGAAAAATATCTGAAACAGAAAAAATTCATCAACCCGGAAGATGAGAACGGATTTTTTGTTCGTAACGTGGCTGATCAACTCAAGCAGAATCAGGATTTTGCAGGAGTTCTGGCCATTATTGCAGCCCTGGTGGCCTTCGGGACCATTATTGCTGGAATAATCGGCATTAGTAACATTATGGTGTATGTAGTGAAGGAGCGGACCAAAGAAATTGGTATTCGCAAAGCGATTGGGGCAACACCCAGATCTGTGATTTCGGTTATTTTGCTCGAATCTATTTTTATTACCACAATTTCAGGGTTTTTTGGGATGTTTTTGGGAATAGCCCTCCTGAGTACTCTGGGTGACAAGTTGATGGACGACTATTTTATCCTAAATCCTGGCATTGGAACAGGTTTGGCTGTATTTGCCACCTTATTACTCATCGTTTTCGGTTCTCTGGCGGGATACGTACCTGCAAAACGAGCGGCGAGAATAAAACCTATTGTAGCTCTAAACGACGAATAGTATGCGATTTTTATTTGATAAAAATACCTGGCAGGAGATCTTTGGTTCTATTGGAAAGAATAAAACCAGAACGATCATTACCGTGATCGGTGTTTTGTGGGGAATTTTCATCTATATCGTACTTGCCGGAGCTTCTAAAGGCCTTGATAATGGATTTGAAAGAAATTTCGAGACCGTGGCCAAGAACAGTATTTTCACATGGTCGCAGACAACAAGCATGCCTTATGCGGGCTATAAAACGGGCAGGCGCCTATCCTTGAAGGTACAGGATGCGATCACCTTGCAAAACCGTGTCCCGGAAATACAATATATAGCTCCCGTAAATACCAAAGGGGTCTTTGGAGGCCAGCCCGCCCTTGGTGTCAGGGGTTTGAAATCGAACAGCTATCCTGTCTACGGTTATTTTCCGGTGATTGCCAAGATGGCCACCCAAAAGATCTATGACAATGGACGTTTTATCAATGAAGAGGACGAGGAACAGGCGCGAAAGGTCTGTGTAATCGGAGAACGCACCGAACAGGAATTATTTGAAAAAGACGAAGACCCAATCGGGGGGTATGTCAGACTAGACGGAATTTACTTTCAGGTTGTGGGAGTAGCCAAATTAACTCAGAATACACCATTTGCTTCAGACGGTGACATATTCATCCCCTTTAGTACGTTTAAGAAGTTATACAACACTGGCGACAATGCTCAGTATTTCACCATAGCCGCATATGACGATGCCGATGTGGTACAGGTAGAGAAAGATATCAAGTCCGTCCTGAAAAGCGTTCATAATGTTCATCCGGATGATGAAAGGGCCTTTGGCGCCTTTAACCTCGGTGAAGTCTTCGGAAAAATTATGGGCTTTGCCAATGGCCTCACCTTTGTGTCGCTTATTGTAGGTCTTGCGACAATTTTAGCTGGTGTTATCGGGATCGGGAATATACTGCTGATCTCCGTAAAGGAAAGGACCAAAGAACTGGGTATAAGAAGGGCACTGGGTGCCACTCCCCGGGAAGTACGATCTCTGATCATTCTGGAATCTGTGTTCTTAACGGTCCTAGCAGGTATAATCGGAATTATTATGGGTGCCGGTGTTCTTAGCCTTATTAATAACTTGACACAGGATTCAGACTTTCCCTATACTAACCCTACTGTCCCTATTCCTCTGGTGATAGGAGCCTTACTGGTAATGGTAGTTTTGGGAACTCTGATAGGGCTTATTCCTGCCCAAAGAGCGGTAAGTATCAAACCAATTGATGCATTAAGAGAAGAATAATAACTAACAACTTTAATAATATACAAAGAAGATGAACAAATATGTAAAATACGGACTGATCGCAGTTCTTGTCTTAGGTGCATTATGGGCCGCGGCTTTCTTTATCAAGTCGAATAGTAAAGGAGCGATCGAATACGATACAAAAAATCCTTTTATAGCCAATATTGAAAAGAAAACCGTGGCTACAGGGAAGGTGATTCCCCAGGATGAGGTTGAAATTAAACCTCAGATCTCCGGGATCATCGATAAGATCTTTATGGAAGAAGGAGATGATGTAAAAGCCGGAGACCTTATCGCCGTAATTAAGGTTGTACCCAACGAACAGGCCCTGAACTCTTCACAGGGGAGGGTCAGGAACGCTGAAGCAGCTTTAAACAACATCAAGATAGAGTACGACAGGAACAAACAACTCTTCGACAAAGGTGTGATCTCGAGTCAGGATTTTAACAACCTGAAACTGCGTTATGATCAGGCCGTCCTGGAATTGGAAAACTCTAAAGCAGACTACCAAATCATCCGTATGGGGTCGGCCGGAGGTTCTTCGAGTGCTAACACCAACATCAGAGCTACTGTTAATGGTACTATTCTCGAGATTCCAGTGGAAGAGGGAGACCAGGTAATTCAGAGTAATAATTTCAATGATGGAACAACCATTGCCACCATAGCAGACCTTACTCGAATGATCTTCGAAGGACAGGTAGATGAAGGTGAAGTTGGAAAATTAAAGGTAGGAATGCCTTTGGAAATCAGTCTTGGAGCAATTGAAGATCAGAAACTAGAAGCCCGATTGAAATTTATCGCGCCAAAAGGTGTAGAAGAAGCCGGTGCTGTTCAATTTAAGATTGAGGGAGACGTCGCTATCAATGATTCCATCTTTATCAGAGCGGGATATAGTGCGAATGCATCACTTGTCCTTGAAAAGAAGGACAGTATTATGGTTATTCCTGAAGCGTTGCTGCAATTTGACAAGGAAGATGACAAGCCCTATGTTGAGATTGCCACCGGGGAACAAGAGTTTGAGCGAAGAGATATTGAAATAGGTATTTCCGATGGAGTAAATGTGGAAATTATTTCCGGTCTTACCGAAGAAGATAAGGTTAAGATCTGGAATAAGACGGAACCCATAAAAAAGGGTGAAGAAGAAGAGGAAGAAGCCACATCCTAGTAGGTCGAATCAATAACCAAGTAAATAAGCAATCAAAAAACGAGATCATGAGATTTAAAATATCCATCCTATTATTCCTGCTTACCGTGGGGACACTCACAGCGCAGATGAGAAAATGGACATTAGAAGAATGTGTCACCTTTGCGGTTGATAATAACCTAACTATTGAGCAGTTCGAATTGGACCTGGAGAATGCCAGAATAGACAAGTCGGATGCCCTTGGGAACATGCTACCCAGCTTAAATGCTCAAACCAGTACCTCAGGGAGTACGGGTCTTATCCTGGATCCTACGACCAACGGCTTCGTTTCCGCAACTATTTTCTCGGCCAGTGCCAATGTTACCTCCGGAGTCACTCTTTTCGACGGATTGAGGAATATACACCGACTAAATAGGGCGAAATTGAATGAAATCGCCAATCAGTATCGATTGGATAACCTTGTGGATGATATCAGGCTCAATGTGGCCAATAGTTATCTCAACATCCTATCTAATAAAGAATCCTTGAAAGTGGCACAGGCTCAGTATGCCTTTACCGTTGAGGATCTCAAAAGGACTAGGGAATTGGTAGAATCAGGTGTCGTACCAAGGGGAGACCTGCTCGAAGTTGAGGCCACGGC
>JABDQM010000083.1 GCA_013042315.1 Flavobacteriaceae bacterium
CCTTCTTCCTTGTTAAATTCCTCAGCAAGCCAATCGATTACTTTTTGATCTACATCATCTCCCCCTAAGTGGGTGTCTCCGTCGGTAGATAAAACTTCAAATACACCATCTCCTAATTCGAGAATGGATACGTCATGCGTTCCTCCACCAAAATCAAAAACCACAATCTTCTGGTCCTTGTGTTTCTTATCTAATCCGTAAGCAAGCGAGGCTGCTGTAGGTTCGTTGATGATCCTTTCCACTTTTAAGCCTGCGATCTCTCCGGCTTCTTTTGTAGCCTGACGTTGCGCGTCGTTAAAGTAGGCAGGAACTGTAATTACAGCTCTGCTTACCGACTGCCCAAGGTAATCTTCCGCTGTCTTCTTCATTTTCTGAAGAATCATTGCAGACAACTCCTGTGGGGTGTACAAACGTCCGTCAATATCTACTCTAGGGGTATCATTATCCCCTTTCAGTACTTTATACGGTACTCTTTCTGCTTCTTTTTTGGATTCTGAGTATTTATTTCCCATAAACCTCTTGATAGAGTAAATGGTTTTGTGAGGATTTGTAACTGCCTGTCTTTTGGCAGGATCACCCACTTTTATTTCTCCACCTTCAACAAAGGCTATAACGGACGGTGTAGTACGCTTTCCCTCGGCATTAGGAATCACAACAGGTTCATTTCCCTCCATTACGGAAACACACGAGTTGGTTGTACCCAAGTCTATCCCAATAATTTTGCTCATTTTATCTTTTTTAAAATTAATGTTTTCAATTCTTTACGCTCTCTAAATGTCAAACATAGTGCCAACCCAGAGAAACTGACAGGTTGTCACATACTTAAATCAGAACTGCGTCTAAACAAGTTATGGGATTACATTGATTTCAAAGAGGGAAGCATTTGTTGAGCGAAGTGAAAACATCCTCAATCCTCACATCCTTCTTTTCTGCGTGTATCGATGATGTAGAGAATTTTCCAATCTTTATCTGCTTTGAAGAGCTGGAAGGAATTAACACCGCAATGGCTTAAACCGCCGTTGATCCGAAATTCGTAGGGCGTCCAGGCCTGAGCCATACTTCCGTCTACTCTTACCGACATGGAGAGCAAGCGTTCCTGGAACTGTACGGAATCGGGGATGGAAACTATCGATTTTACAAATCTTTCAAAGGGTACGGTTACTACGCTGTCGCGTCCATCGGACGACTTCCCTATGGTCTGCATTCTGATGCCGGGAGCAACTTTATTTACGAGCTGTGCGGAATCCTGAGAATGAAATGCCTCAAAAAAATCCTTAATCGTCTTTTCAACCGCCTCTTCAGGAGTCTGTTGCGCCGATCCAATCACAAGAGAAAACAGAATTAATAATGTTAGATATATTTTCATAATAATTGGAAGTTTTTGGTCATTTTGATCTAATGTACATAATTATGGCAAACCTCATGGAAGGCCTCATGCCTAATTGGTCATTTCTCCTTACATTTATCGCGCAAACGAACTATTATGTCTGTCGCTAAAAAAGAGTACAAAAGAGTCACCGTGAAGTCACTGGTGGACATGAAAAAGCAGGGCGAGAAAATTTCCATGCTCACGGCTTATGATTATTCCATGGCCAAAATCGTCGATGCCGCTCAGGTAGATGTTATTCTCGTAGGGGATTCTGCCAGCAATGTAATGGCAGGGCATGAAACTACCCTACCCATTACCCTTGATCAGATGATCTACCATGCTTCGTCGGTAATCAGGGCAGTTGAAAGAGCCCTGGTTGTCGTAGACCTCCCCTTTGGAAGCTATCAAAGCGATCCAAAAGAAGCACTTCGTTCGGCCATTCGTATTATGAAAGAAAGCGGTGCTCATGCCGTTAAATTAGAAGGCGGGGAAGAAATCAAAGAATCAGTAAAGCGAATCCTGAATGCCGGTATTCCTGTGATGGGCCATCTCGGTTTAACGCCACAATCCATCTACAAATTTGGGACCTATACCGTTAGGGCGAAGGAAGAAGAAGAAGCCAAAAAATTGATGGAAGACGCCAAATTGCTCGAAAAAATGGGCTGCTTTTCCATAGTCCTCGAAAAAATCCCGGCTACATTAACCAAGAAAGTCTCTGAAAGTATCTCCATTCCCACCATAGGAATTGGCGGTGGCAGGCATGCAGATGGCCAGGTATTGGTGATACACGACTTATTGGGGATGACACATGAATTTAATCCGAGGTTCTTGAGGAGATATATGAATCTGTACGATGAAATGAGCGAGGCGATTTCGAATTATGTAAAAGATGTAAAAACCCGCGACTTTCCAAGCGAGGAAGAGCAATATTGAACTCTTAACTAAGGCCTCCATCCACCATCTTTAAAAACCTCTTACTTTGGCTGTTGATAAAATTACCTCCAATGCCTCCAACCTCCAGGTCATCTACGAAGACAACCACCTTATTGCAGTCAACAAGAGGGTTGGGGATATCGTGCAGGGAGATAAGACCGGAGATAGTCCGCTTAGTGAACACGTAAAGGATTACCTAAAAAAGAAATACGATAAACCCGGAAAAGTCTTCCTTGGGGTCATTCACCGTTTAGACAGGCCAACTACCGGGGTTGTTGTTTTTGCAAGGACCTCCAAGGCACTGAGCAGGATGAACAAATTATTTGCAGAAAAAGCGACCCGCAAGATTTACTGGGCCCTGGTTAAAAACAAATTGCCGCAGGAAGAGGCAAAACTCGTTCATTGGCTGAAACGAAATCACAAGCAAAATAAGTCCTACGCCTATCCCGAGGAGATTTCTGGAAGTAAAAAGGCAGAGTTAAAGTACAGCGTTCTCAAATATTTAGATCGCTACAGCTTGCTGGAGATCCTTCTAATGACCGGCAGACACCACCAGATCAGGGCGCAACTCTCAAAGATCGGGGCTCCCATCAAAGGTGATCTTAAATACGGGTTTGACCGAAGTAATCCTGATGGAGGGATCCACCTTCACGCGCGGGAATTGAGTTTTGAGCATCCCGTAAAAAAAGAACAACTCAAATTGATTGCCGCCCCTCCGGATGAAAAACTCTGGAACGCATGTCTTTGACTATAAATAATTATCGAAGAGTTTTTAGAGCTTTCTCCCGAATTACCTCGGCAACGGGTTTGTTTTCCAAATGACTTTCGAGCCAGGATAGGATATCCAGGTAGAGGAATGCTCGTTTTTCATACGGATGATCTTCAAAGACTTTGAGTCGGTTGTATAATTTCTGAAACTCGGCTCTGAGTTCGTGGGGATAGATCGATCCCAGTTTTCGCAAGAATTTGATCATCTCTTTCTGCACCTCATGCAGGTCGTTCATTTTCAGCAGGAATTTATACGTGCTCTTCAACTGAATTTCCAGATGGTAATCCATCCCCGCTTCATAGTGGGCAACTAAACTGAGGACCCGTGCAAAGCACATCAGGTCTTCCCTCATTTTGAGGTTCTTGTTATTGATAATTTTCTTTAAATAAACGATACAATTCTTGTTATCCCCTACCCCGAAATACAGGCATGCGATCTTGTAGTAAAAAACCATGATATGATGCTCGTCTATTCGATCGCGATGCTTGTTGATGCCGTACTCAATAATCCTCACCAGGTACAAGCCTTTTTCAAATGTTCCCTTTAGAAA
>JABDQM010000095.1 GCA_013042315.1 Flavobacteriaceae bacterium
ACCCGCCTTGCGAAAGGCATGTACCAGGATCCAGGCTGTCGTTCTCTTCCCTATGGCAGAGTCGGTTCCCAGGATAGCGAGTTTCAGGCAAGGAACAGTTTCGATTTCACCTTTAAAAAAATGGAGTTTATCTCTATCCGGAGTTTTTCGAACATCCCTGACGCGGCAGCCTTTTTCTTTGGCGAAGGCCATCAGGGCTTCGTCATTTGTCAGGAAATCGTGCAAACCGCTGTCTACGTTCCAACCCAGATTAAGCGCTGCTTTTATTGTCGATTTGGCATCGGCCGGCAGTCGGCCCCCGTCGGGTGCGAGGCCTATAACCAGACTGACCGGATAGTCCTCACTTCCTTCCAGGGCTTTTACTGCACTATTGAAATTACCGAAAATAGGGATGCCATTGGTTTTTCCATCTAAAACTTCTCCTGCATCTTTTCCTGCATATCGGCTATCCAAAACCCCCACCACATTGTATCTTTCTGTAAATCGGACGAGGCCATGTGCTGTTTTTCCGTTAGGCGTATTAAAAGCCCCTTCACAATATACCAGGGCATTTCCATCTATTGATTTTTTCATCTTTTTGATTTTAGTTTTTAGCGGTTAATACAGCCACATATCGGTCGGGTTCCATCGATTCTCGTTCATGAATCTCCAGCAAAGCTATGAGTCCGGCAGTGGAAGCAGGTAAAATCCTGAATCCCTCCTTTTTCTGTAATAGACTACTCATTTCCTTTAATTTTCTGTCGCTCACATTTACGGCTTCACCTCCCGATTCGCGCAAGGCGTAGAGTGCCTCTTCTCCGTCAAAACTGTGCCAGTTGATCAAGGGTTCATTGTATTTGGTTTCCCGGATATTTGCCGGTTCAAGGTCTTTGCAATACTCAAGGCCTTTTTTATAGGATTGCACAATGGGGTTTTTAAAGGAGGAAGAGGCAGCGATCATTTTAGGCACCCTTGAGGTCTTTCCCCTTTTGTACAAGCTAACGAACCCCCTGTAGATACCGGCCATCAGCGTTCCGTTAGAAACCGGAACTGCACAGTATTTTGGAGCATCCCCGAGGTCCTCGTAAATTTCATTTGCGATTTGTGCATAAGCTGAGATCTGCAAAGGGGTATTGGCTCCACCGGGATTGGCGTCGTACCATTCGTTTTTAGCAGCCAGTTTGCTGCTTTCAGAAACCACATCTTCATAACTTCCACCCAAGCGGATGATCTCGGCACCAAGAGACCGCATTTCTTCTACTCTTTCTGTATGGTAGCTCTCCGGAATGTAGATCTTACAATGGATGCCTGCTAAATTCGCAGCAAGAGCGACCGCAACGCCGTAATTGCCACAAGTAGCCAGACTTACCACATCAAAATCGCGACGCAAGGCATCGTAAACCTGAGCAAAGGCAATTCGGTCTTTCTGTGTTCCTGTAGGGTTATCCCCTTCGTATTTAATATACAGTTGTCTGATGTTAAACTCCCGCTCTAAGGCCTTCGCCCTGTTCAAAGCGGTATCTCCTACCTCAAGATTCAGGATATCTTCAAAACTCTCCAATCGATCTGTAATAGATTTACTTTTATCGATAACAAACTCACTGAGTTTTCTGGTTTCGGAAGAAACCTTATTTTCTGAAGTCTTAACACCATCACGTAAATTCATATCCTTTCTATGATCAATTCGTTAGTATACTAAATCGATCTAATATCCTGAAGCAATATTAGTATTTATTTCAACGTGGAATTATAAATTTTAAACTCGGCATTCAATGACTTTAAATACTGCCGGCGGAATAATAATTAAGGTTTATGAGGGGCCTTTGGAGAATTGTCAATAATCTGTATTACTTTTAAGCAGAGGGGAAGTCAACTAATAAATGTCCCCGGTATTATGCTTGTAATTGCCCTTGTCACTCTTTATATCATTCTCGCTCTTATTCTCGTGGTTGGCCTGCTGATTAACGGGGTGAAACCTTCCAAAACTCTCGCCTGGCTCCTGGCTATTTTTACGATTCCCGTAGGGGGCATACTACTATACATTATGTTGGGAAGAAACCGGAGAAAGAAAAGGCTTTCCCGCTTGCGGAAGGACAAATTGAAAATCCCCTCTTTTTCACGGTCCCTGGTCAAAGAGACTTCAAAGACTAAATACAGGAAGTTGATGACCCTGATCGAATCGGTAAGTCGATTTCCTGCCACAGATCAAAATCAGCTCACCTTACTCGAGGACGGGAAACAGACATTTCACAACATCCTGGAAGCCCTGGAAGAGGCAGAGGATTACATATATCTGCAGTACTATATTTTTGAAGAAGGAGAACTGACCTCAAAACTCTTAACCCTCTTTGAGAATAAAATTGCTGAAGGAGTTGAGATCAAATTAATCTATGACGGCGTAGGGAGCTACTCATTAAGCCGTTCCTATATCAAAAAGCTCAAAGCAGCCGGAGTAGAAGTCTACCCTTTTCTTCCTTTTCGTTTTGGACGTTTTCTCTCCTCGCTGAACTACAGAAATCATCGCAAGATCATCGTAGTTGACGGTAAGATTGCCTTTACCGGCGGAATCAATATTTCAGACCGATATTTTAAAGGGGATCCCAATCTGGGTAGATGGCACGATATGCATTTGGCTGTGAAGGGTCCTGCCGCAAAGTTTATGGAGTACATTTTTATCTCTGATTGGTTTATGGTTTCTGAGAAGAAAATCGACCTGAAAGTAAATACCGATGTAACATACGAAGGCAAGGAAAATACTGCGGTTCAAATAGTACCCAGTGGCCCTGATGACGTTTTCCCCAATATCGAGCAATCGTATCTAACTATAATCAATGAAGCCAGGGACTATCTTTATATTACAAATCCTTATATCATTCCCAGCCATGAGATCTTGAAAGCCCTGCAAATTGCATCATTGAGCGGGGTAGATGTTCGACTCTTAGTTTCTGAGCAAAGCGATAGTAAAATCGTTGACTGGACCGTAAGATCTTACTTCGATGCCTTTATCAAGTCGGGTATCCGGATTTTCCTTTTCCCTCATGGCTTTCTCCATTCCAAGATACTGGTCAGTGATGACGATGTCGCGTCCATTGGGACAGCTAATATTGATGTGCGGAGTTTCGAGCACAATTACGAGGTCAATGCGATGTTGTACGATACCGGAATCGCCAAAACACTAAAAGAAAATTTTATCAAGGACTGCAAAGAAAGTAAGGAAGTGATGGCAGAAGACTATTTTAATAGACCACTAAAGCACAAGCTCAAAGAAGGACTTGCCCGTATTTTTGCACCGCTATTATAGAATACGCTACCTATCTAAAAGAGATCGTGTGGTCTTTTTGTGAATGGACTCAATTCTCTTTCCTAAAAATAAGATCTTCCATCTCCATAGCTGAAACCACGAGTTCTGTGTATTCTTTTATCGTCTTCTCCGCTTCAATAGGATCTGGTATTTCGATTACGCCTCGCCAAATAATTTCTCGTTCCTTGTCAACACAGATACAATAGAGAGAAGTTTCCACGAAATACACGGTAAACCGCTCGTAATATTCATCTTCGTAGTAGATGCTCTGGTGCCCGAGGTAATCATCCTTAAACCTCCCGTTATTGCGATCGAGGTCGGACAAGGTCCTGGACAATTTCTGACGATTTTCTGAACCCAGAATTTTAGTAAAAAGGATAGCATCAAAGTCCTTGTCGAGTAATCTTTGTTCCACCTCATCAAGCTCTGATTCCGTCCTGACCGTATTTGTAAAATTTACATCAAAAAGATCAACACTCCTCATAGCTTCAACACCCTGCTCGTTGAATTTTTCGAGCATTTCCGTTTCAAATTCAACACGGGAATCAGCATTAGGCGTCATTCCTACTATCAAAACTTTATATGCATCGAATATCACTATATCGGGATTCTTCCAAGTGCTGACCACCTCTGCATCACTGCAAGCCATGGTCACTGCAATCATAAGCCAAAGCATTTTTTTCATGACTTCATTTTTTTAAGGCAATCCATCTGCAAAAGCACCTCAAGTTTCTATCCGGGAAATCTGTAATGCTTCCAAGCTTAGAATTACCTATTTAATTTCTGCAAATTAACCTGATCGGCCCTTTTCTCCTATGATAAATATCATACGCGAAGTTTACTTAACCCCTGCTGTGTCTTTTCTTTAAAATTTGTTGACCGTAAGCAAAAATCTCAGCTTTTAATTTCTGGAAATCCATCATACACCCTTCTATTTGCTGTTTAAAATTAAGGTGATGTTTTTGATAGGCACTATCGAGGGTCTGACTTGAAATTTCCATCAAGCCACTTAATTGATTTTCGTGCTCAAACAAACCCTTTTTCAGGACAACGCACTTTTTCTTTGAAACAGCGAGTTCCCTTTGATGTTTTTGCAAGGTTTTGAATAAGTCCGGAGTGTCGGGTTCAAAAACGTATGAATGCAAGAGATGGTCAAAAAAAGTGATCTCATCTGCGGAAAAATCGAGCTGCGAAATCCATGTTCTGGATTCTCGATGTAAGGCTTCTAATCCGATGTCATTTGGTGCTACTTCTTCCATTTTTCTATTTTTTAAGTTTTTTATATCAATAATCTACAGAGTATTACTACTACCATAGGTGAACAGACTCATGCAATTCGGGGATGCGTACATTCCAACCATAAGTATTCTCAATTTTTTCCACAAAGCCCTCCATAGTTGATAATTCGCCATGTATTAAAAATACTTCTTCCGGAATATTCCGGATTTCATTAAGCCAATCTATGAGTTCACTCTGATCTGCGTGTGCCGAAAGGCTTTCTAAATGGATAATTGAGGCTCCCACTGTGTAGAATTTCCCGTAGATCTTCAATTGCTTCTCCCCTTCCAATAATCTTCTTCCCCGGGTACCTTCAGCCTGGTAGCCCACAAGGAGGATGGTTGTGTTCTTTGCGTCTAGTTTTTTTGTAAGATAGGTCAGGATACGACCACCGGAGAGCATCCCGCTTCCTGCAATCACAATTTTAGGGCGGGGATCATCTATGGTTTTCCAGGTATCCCTGTAACTACTCACCAAGGTCATGTGTTTGCACATCGCTTTGAAATCGGCATCCGTTAAAGTATGCCATGAGGGATATGTACCGAAGACCGATAACACATCAGAACCCATAGGACTATCGATAAAAATAGGTATACCCGGGATTCTATTTTTCTGATATAACCTCCATAAAATGACCATGACCAATTGTAGTCTTTCTACGGCAAATGAAGGAATTAAAAGAGTTCCTCCGTTGGCAATGGTTTTGTTTACGAGGTCAACCAAAAGACTTTCAACATCCTCCTTGGGATGCATTTTATTTCCATAAGTGCTTTCTAGAAAAACCTAGTCGGCCCAGCGAGGTTTTTCGGGATTTCTGAGAAGGAGGTCATCGGGCCTTCCGATATCCCCAGAAAAAAGGAAGTCCTTCCCGCCTGCTTTTATTGTAATAAAGGTCGCACCTAAGATATGCCCGTTATAAGAGAATTTAGCTTCAACGTCACTACCGAGATTCTGCCATTCATCGAGGGGAATGCTATTGAATCGGCTAATAATATCCTCTGCTTCGTGAATTGTATAAAATGGCAAGGCAGGATGGTGTTTTGAATATCCTTCCTTATTGGCTTTTTCGGCTTCTTCTTCGTGAATTTTGGCGCTATCTCTGAGAATAATGGCCGTTATCGCCAGGGTAGGTGCCGTGCCCAGGATTTTCCCTTTAAAACCTTGTTTTAATAGTCGGGGTAAATAACCGGTATGGTCTAAATGTCCATGGGTAAGCAAAACATACTTAATAGATGAAACATCTACCGGCAAAGGTTCCCAATTGAGTTCTCTGAGCGCTTTGAGACCCTGGAACATACCGCAATCTATGAGCAAGTCTAGGTCATTACAGGACAAATGATATTTTGAACCAGTTACGGTTTGAGCAGCACCCAAAAACGTGATTGTCACCATGGCTTCCGCTTATCACTACAATTGACATAATTGCCCCACTTCTTTTAAAATCCTTGTTTTCCGATTTTCGGAAATACCTAAATGATCCAGATAAAAAGTGTCTTTATAAAGTTGTCTGAACAGCACTATATCCCTGCTCAGAAGAAACTGTTTCTCCCTTTGTGAGAGCATTGTTGAGACTGTGATAGGATATAAGGCCAGTCTGTCTATTCTGTTTCTAAGGCCGTCATCCTTGGGATAATCCCAACTCAACAAGTAAAGGCCGGCACATTTTCCGTATTCTACAGCATCTTTTGTAAAACGAGTATTCGTAACTACCCATCCTTCTTCAGGTTTCGTAAATCCCGGCAGTACTTCTTTGCCAGCAGCGTGTACATCCTGAAATCTCGAATGTATATACAACGGAACTTTTACATTACAATTCCGTCCTTCTTCTCCATGGAACTTACATTCGATTAGAAATGTCTGGCCATTTTTCCTGGCTAGAACATCGATCTCATGAGATACACATTTACCCTTTACGGTCTCCCCTACCCTGGTGTCATAACCCGAAAATTGTAATAAGGTGCTGATGAACCTTTCGAAGGGAAATCCTGTAGGCCCCAATTCGTAAATAGCCTTTTTTAATTTGTACTTAGAGGCATATACAGGACGCTTCTTCTTCAACATGGCATAAGCCCTGTTGTAAATCTCCCGGGTGCTGATCCCAGGGTAAAGTTCCTCCTCAACCTTTTCAATGATACTCCTTACGGTATTTTCATCCGCTCCGCTATGATGAAGAGAATCTGACAGCTTCAGGGAAGAAAAAGGTACCCGTTCTCCCGTAGACTTTCTTATTTCTATTGAATTCTCTTCCATAATCCGCTGTATACTTGCTATGATTCAATGCACCACTATTTATTGGGGTGCGGCATTACAAGGAATGGAATGGTCACGTGAAAACCAATTTTCTTGATGATCGGCTCTATAAACAAACGTTCTAAAAAGGTGTGCTTGTTCTGTATCATTGCCAGGAGGTCTACCTTTGATTTTGATTTAAATCCGTTAATCCCCGCAATAATTTCCTGACTTGGCAGATCGTGAAATTCATGCGGAAGCTCACTGAACATATTGGACAAACCTTTTCTATTACTTTCTTGTCCTTCACTGAGTTCAAAGCCCGTAGAAACATGGAGCACATTTATCTTAGCCTTGTGTCGCCTAGCAAGGTCCATTAGTGCAGACAGCTTCGTATGCTGGTAATCAATCTCGTAATCTGTAGGAAACAGAATGGCTTTGGGTTCCTCATATTTACAATTGGCCGGGATAGCGAGAACCGGGCAAGGTGCTTTTTTAATCACGTGGACGGTATGTGAACCGAGAAATATTTCTTTGGCACCAGTAGCTCCCTGTGTTCCCATAACCACCATATCCACCTCTTCCTCTTTGGCAAGGTCAATGATCTCATCAACAAGGAGATTGAAAACAGAATGAGTGATAATCGTATGCTTTGGATTCTTAAATCGACGCTGCAGTTTGTTTTTTAGCTCATCGAGATGTTCCATGGAAAAGGTTTGATAAACATCGCCCATTCCAATTTGTCCCGGGCTATGCAGGATGTACTCAGATTGATAAATAGCCGGTGTATAGGTATTCACCAAGAAAAATTTACATTCTTCCTCCTTAAACAGTTCGAGGGCATAGGTAACCGCATTGTATGCGTTCTGTGAAAAATCAGTTGGGAGGATAATCGTTTTCATCTTGTCATTTTTTAGGTTAACGAGAGATATTCTGCAGGATTAAAAAGGGAATTTTGATGTGCAATCCCAAAGTGTTCACTGTAGAAGGCATCAGCATATCTTCAAGATGTGAATGCCGGGTATTGACCATGACCAGCATATCTATATTTTTATGGACAATATATTTGGATATGGCCATAGTCTTGTCCTTCTCATCTGTGGTCTCAAAAGTCAGATTCGCCTTCTTTAACTCTTTTCTGAGAAATTCTTTATTGTCTTCCTGCCTAAGAGAGGGTTTTTTCATCGGATCGATATACAATAAATGGATGTTTGAACGGAAAGATCCGGTAAGTTCACAAAGCAGTTTCAGCTCCCGCCTTTTGTAGGGAATCAGATAATTAGTGGGAAACAGCAATTCGCGCGGAGGGTGGTAGGTATAATTCTCAGGAATTGCGAGTACAGGGCATTGAATATACTTCATTACCATAAGGGTATTACTTCCAAAAGTAATACTACGGTCATTGGCCGCTCCCCTGGTCCCCATAACCACTATATCAATATTCTCTCTGTTCACCAGGTCATTGACTTCGTCTATCAGAGAGCCGAAAGCAGGGATTGTATTAATGGAATGTCTCGGATTTGGTGAATATTCCTTGATTTTTTCTAAAACTGTAGTAAGAGAATCAACTGACCGTTGTTCAACTTCTCCCTTTTTCTTTTCGAGTTCTTTGCGATCCGTAATATTCCCTAATTGATATACTTCATCTGCATAGGCATGGAGTATATAGATTTCACTGCGTTCGTATTTGAAGATCTCGCAGGTGTAAATCAATGCATTATACGCATTGTCAGAAAAATCTGTTGGCACTACAATCTTTCTCATTCAAATAGTTTTAATTACCTTTTTTAAAGGTAGCTCATTTATAAAATACGAAAGATGATATTAATCAGTTTGACTACTTAATTTTTCGAATATTTTAGTACTTCCAAATGTTGAATATGAAAAGTAGTTTTAAAAAGATCGTAACCTCAAAGACAGCTGTGTTGGTAGATTTCTATGCAGAATGGTGTGGCCCGTGTAAAGTACTGGCTCCCATCTTAAAGGAGGTGAAGGATGCTATGGGCGAGGCCGTCAAAATTGTCAAAATTGATGTGGATAAAAATCCTTCGCTTGCTGCAAAGTATCAGGTACGTGGTGTTCCTACCATGATCCTTTTCAAAGAAGGCAAACCTGTATGGAAGCAATCTGGGGTTTTGCAGAAAAATGACATCCTGCAGATACTAAAATCAAACCTTTAACAATAGGAAGTACAGACAATCATCCAGACGCTTCTATAGTTAGATTTCAATAAGAATTACCTAAAAAGTTCAGTGCTTAGAATAAATCGCCTTGCGCTTTTTTAATTGTCGCTCTATATCTTTAAGGGATTCTGCTGCGGCTTTTTCAAAGTTATCTTCTATGGAAGCAGCAAAAATTCTGGGTCCGGGAACTTCCATTTTAATCTCACAGACCTTGTTTTTTCCTGTGCGATCATTGGTGAGTTTGAAGTACACATCAGTACTGATGATCCAATCGTACTTGGTTCCCAGCTTTTCGAGTTTCTGAGTTAATAATTCATTCATAGCCTCACTGGTAGGCATGTGGAGATATTGAATATTGATTGTCATACAATGAATTTATATTACGAGTTCAAGATAGCAAGGAGACTTGGTCAATTTTATGACAATTGTCAGACTCCTGAATTTTTGTGTACAAATTAGTCAAAAATTACACTTTTAGAATGCAATGTTGTCTTGCACTAATCACTACATTGATATACTTAAAAATACAATTATTTTTTATAGATCATCTGTGCTTTACGCTAATGTGATAAATATCATAGGTCTAAGGGGATAACGGAGTTTATTTTTGTTAAAATACACCGAATGAACAGGACAATATCAACTTCAGTTGTTAAGTGGGGAGTATTTTTCCTGGGAATTATTTTTTTCTCAAGTTGTAGCAAATCAAGGGAAAGAATAAAAGCAGAGAAGACTTCAATTACCGAATCAGTATACGCCTCAATTACGATTCAGCCAGATAGTCTATACCTGGCTTATGCCGCGGTTGGCGGCATCCTGGAAATTAACCTGGTAGAGGAAGGTGACAATGTACAGAAAGGGGATGCGATAGCACAGATTATCAATAACACCCCTAAATTGAATATGGAAAATGCCCGGCTGTCACTTGAATTAGCCGAACAGAATCTTCTTGGAAGTAATGCCATACTGCAAAGCCTTAAAGAACAGATTGAAGCAGCCTCGCTACAGGCAGTGAACGATTCTCTGAATTATTTCCGTCAGAAAAAACTCTGGGAACAGGGCATTGGGTCCCGTTCAGAATACGACAACCGCAAACTGGCTTATGAGCTTTCACAAAACAACCTCAGCCTGAAAACCAGCGCTTACTCCCAAACAAAAAATGAATTGGAAACAAAATACAGGCAGGCGAAGAACACATACAAGACGTCAAGCATAACAGCCAGAGATTTTGTAATCGAAAGTAAAATTAACGGCACGGTTTACGCCCTTTACAAAAACCCCGGTGAAATAGTGACGAATATGGAACCGGTGGCTTCGGTGGGCAGTTCTACAAAATTCATTATCGAGATGCTGGTCGATGAGGTCGACATTGTAAAACTCCAAATCGGACAAAGTGCCTTGATCACTTTAGACGCATACCCCTCCCTGGTATTTAAAGCTGAAGTCAGCAAGATCTATCCAAAAAAGGACGAACGCTCGCAAACCTTTACTGTTGAAGCTCTTTTTGAAAACCCGCCTTCTACTCTTTACCCCGGACTATCAGGAGAGGGCAATATAATTATTGCGCAGAAAAAAGATGCCCTTGTGATTCCCAAGGAATACCTTCTTAATGACAGTATAGTAGAGACCGAACAAGGGATGATTTCCGTTAAAACCGGGGTACAGGATCTCGAGCGAGTAGAAATCGTTTCAGGTATAGACGAGAGTACCTATTTGCTTAAACCTCTGCAATGACCAATTGGAAAGTCATCCTGAATATTGCCAAAACACATCTTCTTACCAAGATGAAATCAACCGTTACGGCCTCTCTGGGGGTAACTTTCGGGATAGGCGCCTATATTACCCTGGTGAGTTTTATGACCGGACTCAACCAGATGCTCGATGACCTTATCCTCAATCAGACACCGCACATTCACCTTTACAATGAAATTGAACCCTCGGCAAAGCAACCCATTTCCCTTTATGAAGATTTTGAAAACTCCTTAAACGTAGTTCATTCCGTAAAACCAAAGCAAAGTCAGCTTAAAATACACAATGCACTACCCATTCTGGATTACCTGAAAAAGGACAAAAGTGTTCGTGGGGCCACCCCACAGATGCGGGCTCAGATCTTTTATCTGTCGGGCTCTATTGAACTGGGCGGGAACCTTACCGGAATTGATATCATGGAAGAGGTAAGGCTATCCAATTTCAGAGATTATATTATTGAAGGAAGTCCGGAAGCCTTGCGCAATCTGGAAAACAGCATCCTTCTCGGTGCAGGCCTAGCCAAAAAAATGTCTTTGGGAGTTGGCGACAGGGTACAGGTCAGCACTGTAAAAGGTGCGGTGTTTCCTCTTAAAATTGTCGGGATCTATCAAAGTGGTATCGCTGAAATCGATAATATCCAAAGCTACGCTAACCTTAGTACGGTTCAACGAATTAGCGGAGAAGCACAAAATTATATAACCGACATCAATATTAAGTTAAACAATATATCGGCAGCCCTTCCCATGTCCCAAAAACTCGAAAAGCAATTTGATGTTAAAGCAACAGACATCAACACCGCCAATGCTCAATTTGAGACAGGTTCAGACATCAGAAACCTGATTACCTATGCTGTATCCATTACTTTACTCATTGTTGCCGGATTTGGAATTTACAACATCCTCAATATGCTGATCTATGAGAAGATGAACGATATAGCCATTCTCAAGGCCACCGGTTTTTCGGGAAGTGATGTACAACTAATCTTTATGAGTCAGGCTATGATCATTGGACTTATAGGCGGTATCCTGGGCCTTTTAGTTGGCTTTGGTCTTTCTGTGTTTATAGACCAGCTACCCTTTGACACCGAGGCCTTACCCACTATAGAGACTTTTCCTGTAAACATGCAGTTCAAATACTATCTGATAGGCATTGTCTTCGCCTTGTTATCCACCTTTGTCGCCGGCTATCTTCCATCTAATAAGGCCAAAAAAATAGACCCGGTGAGGATAATAAGAGGAACTTAAAAAGAGATTATGAAATATGTATTGGAAGCCAGGCTGATCAATAAAATCTTTCGCAAACCGGTGGATTTTCACGTATTGAAAGACATCAGTTTTAAAATAAAAGAGGGTGAATTTGCTTCCATTATGGGTAAATCCGGATCCGGAAAATCAACGCTATTGTATATCCTGTCGACCATGGATACAGATTACTCGGGGGAATTGTACCTCAACGACCAACTGATCACAGGGAAATCACACCAGATGCTGTCCAGGATAAGAAACGAGCATATAGGCTTTGTATTTCAATTTCATTACCTGCTATCTGAATTCACCGTATTGGAGAATGTGATGCTCCCGGCGCGAAAATTAGCTCTTAAATCCCCTTCGGAAATTCATAACGACGCTATGGAGAAGCTCGAGATGCTCAACATCGGAAATCTCGCTTTAAAAAAAGCTTCCAGGATCTCAGGAGGAGAAAAGCAACGGGTTGCCATCGCAAGGGCACTCATCAACAATCCTACTATCTTAATGGGGGATGAGCCTACAGGAAACCTCGACAGTTACAATGCAGACAACGTGCTATCGATCTTTAAAGAACTGAAGGAAAAACAGGGTCTTTCCCTTCTCGTTGTAACGCACGACCTCGATTTTGCCAAGAGTACAGACCGTATTATAGAGATGGAAGACGGCAAAATTATAAAGGATTAGCCCTACCCAAATATGATATAAATCATAAGAAATCTAAAGAGACATAGATACCTTTAAAGTGAACATTAAATAGCAAGACGATGAGCATCTCAGGCTTTAACCCTAAACCCGGCAAAGAAAGAAAAACGAATTGGCAGGAGCTTTATGTTCTTGTTAACCACTGGAAATCGGATTTGGAATTTTATAAGGATGACATTCGCTTTCTTCAACAACTCATTGAAAAGTACATTATCTGGATTACTAAAAAAGAAAACATGGATCGCGTTGCCGGGATTAGAAAAAAAGAGCACGATCTGGCGCTCAGTTGCGATAAATTACACAATAAAACTAAGGATCACTTGGGCTCCATTGCTGATTTTATCGATGGAAAAGCGACTATATCTGAGGACGAATTCCTAACCATGCACGGGAAGTTGGAAAAAAGCCTTTCTGAGTTTGTGAAGGATTTTCGCGAAAGCAGGAAGGAGGTCTTTAAAGTAACTGAATATGTAATGGATAGCGAGGAACTCCAGAATATTTTGGATTCCTAAAATAGTATTCTAATAAAATCTGTCGTGAAACTACTACTAACCATCATCCTGTTAGTTCACGGTCTAATTCACCTTCTGGGATTTCTGAAAGCCTTTGAATTAGGCGAATATCCTATGCTCACCGCTCATATTGGTCGCACCCAGGGTTTTGTTTGGCTTCTCGCTTGCCTCTTTATGATCGCTACTGCCTTTGCTTTTTACTTTAATCAAAGGCTTTGGCCGTGGCTGGGTCTGCTAGCCCTTATTATTTCACAAATCCTGATTGTCGTTCTCTGGCCTGATGCCAAATATGGCTCATGGATGAATCTACTACTACTTTTATTGGTAATTCCCGGAATTGGAGAATATTTCTTTAATCAAGGTGTGGATAGCGAAGTTCAAAACTTAAATGATACACAAGAGGTGAAATCTGTTGCTGTGAATGATACCACCTACTTAAGATCTCTCCCTCCCATCGTCAATCAATGGCTGAAAACTTCAGCTGCAGTTCCCTCAGATACAATAACAAGAGTACACCTCCTCCAGAAAGGCCAATTGCGGACGAAACCTGACGGGAAGTGGATGCCCTTTGAAGCCGAACAATGGTTTTCGATTACAGAACCAGCATTTGTCTGGAAAACCAGGGTACAGATGTTCGGTCCGGTTTTCCTGACCGGACGCGATAAGCTCATAACAGGAAAAGGATCTATGGAAATATCCTTGCTGTCCCTCATTCCCGTGGTAAAGGAGGAGAATAAGAAAGGTATAGACGAGGCCAGTATGACCCGGTTTTTGGCCGAGATGTCCTGGTTCCCTTCTGCAGTTGCTCAGCCATACATCAGCTGGGAAGCATTAGAGCCCAGGTCTGCCAAGGCCACTTTTACCTACGAAGGCCGAAGTGTATCAGGAGTTTTTACCTTTAATGAAAGCGCAGAGCCCATCTTATTCGAAGCGATGCGCTATATGAATACCGGGGAAATTGCAAAACTGGAAAAGTGGAGAATTAGAAACCTGTCCTTTAAATCTTTCAACGGAATTAGGATCCCTGATAAATCGGAAGTTGTTTGGGACTTGCAAGATGGCGAATATCATTGGTTGACACTTGAGATATCAGAAATTCAATACGAATGAGGAAGGGCGGAAAAAATGCAATTAATTCATTCCTCATTAAATTGGAGGATACCAAATAGGTTTCTATCTTTGCCCACCAAAAATTCCTATTTGCCCACGTGGTGGAATTGGTAGACACGCTACCTTGAGGGGGTAGTGTTCGCAAGGACGTGCTGGTTCGACTCCAGTCGTGGGCACTCACAACCGCTTTTCTTCTTTTAAAGAAAGAAAGGCGGTTTTTTTTAGTCCGGTTTTGTCAATTCCCTATTTTAGTACGACATTAAAATGGGTTGAGTTATATCGCATAAAGATGGGTAAGAGTGTACTGGTCGTAGGTGGGGGAATAATCGGACTGAGTTGTGCATATTTTCTGCAAAGGGAAGGGCATGAGGTCACGGTAATCGATAAATCCGGAATGGACAGCGGTGCTTCCTATGTCAATGCCGGTTATCTCACTCCCAGTCATATCATACCCCTTGCCTCTCCTGGAATGATGGCCAAGGGTATAAAATGGATGTTCAATAGCAGTAGTCCGTTTTATATGAAACCCCGCCTGAATTCGGATTTTTTACGTTGGGTCTGGGCTTTTAATAAATCTTCCACAAGAGCCCATGTTGAAAAAGCCATCCCGCTGATCAAGGATATCAATTTGTTGAGTAGGGAATTGTACAGCGAAATGCACGATTCTGGAGAAATAGGAGACTTTCAACTGGAGAAAAAAGGCCTATTAATGTTGTATAAGACCCAAAAAGAAAGGCAACACGAAAAAGAGGTAGCAAGACGGGCAGCGGACGAAGGCCTTGAGGTCACCGAACTTACCCGTGCGGAACTGGATCAAATGCAACCTAACCTTAGTACAGAAATTGACGGAGCCGTACATTATTTGTGTGATGCTCACACTTCTCCGAACGAAATTATGGACCGACTTAAAATGTACCTGAGGGTAAAGGGGGTCGTTATCAGGCAAAATGAAAAAGTAATCGGTTTTAGTCAGACAAATTCGCAAATCACAAAAACGCTAACAGACAAGGCTTCCTACAGCACGGATGAAGTTGTGCTGGCCGGAGGATCCTGGACTTCAGGCTTGTTGAAAACCCTTGGAATCACCCTATTGCTGCAACCTGGGAAAGGTTACCGGATCAATGTGGAAAGATCAATTGACATTCGCCTGCCGGCTATCCTTATGGAAGCCAAGGTGGCGGTAACCCCAATGACCAACTTTACAAGATTTGCAGGCACCATGGAATTTTCAGGTATCAATAATCGTATTCGCAGAGAAAGGGTAAATGCTATCGCTACGGCGGCCGAGAATTATTATCCCACCATCAGAATTACAGAAGAAGAGAGAAATGGTGCCAAATGTGGCCTGAGACCGGTAAGTCCGGACGGGCTGCCTTATATTGGACGCACATCAGGTTTCGCAAACCTAACTGTTGCAACAGGCCATGCCATGATGGGTTGGAGTTTGGGCCCCGCAACCGGCAAACTGGTGAGCGAACTCATTTCGGAACAACCCCTATCTATGCCGCTCGATTCTTTCCATCCAGACAGAACTTTTTAAGATCCAGAATATTATCTTCTTAAAGTGAGGTTGAAAAATCAATCATTCTAATAAAAATTTAACGTTACACTTAGAAGTATCACTATTAAAAAATTGTAAATTTGTTTAACTTTTAGTGATATACAATGAACAATGTAAAGAAATTTTTTAGTATCAGGGATCTTGAAAACCTCTCTGGCATTAAAGCCCATACTATTCGCATCTGGGAAAAGAGGTACAATCTTTTGAGTCCGGAACGTACGGCCACGAATATTCGCACCTATAGTTTAGCTAGTCTGCAAAAGTTGTTAAACATAACCTTATTGTACAACAGTGGATATAAGATATCCAAGATCGCTAAAATCCCCGAGGACGAACTCCCCATTGTGGTGAGAGAATTGGTCGCAAATAATAGCACTAAGAGTCATGCTATCAATGCCTTCAAACTGTCCATGATCAATTTTGATCTTTCTCTTTTTCAAAAGACTTATAACAGTCTAATAGCCGAACGATCGTTCAGAGAAATATTCTGGGAAGTTTTTATTCCGCTTCTCAACGAATTAGGACTGTTATGGCAGACTGATACTATCAGCCCTTCTCATGAACATTTTATCACCAATTTAATTAAACAAAAAATTTACACCAGCACTGAAAAGATTCAGACCGTGGAACCCAGTAGAGATGACAAGGTATTTGTCCTTTTTCTCCCTGAAAATGAAATTCACGAAATTGGATTGTTGTTTGTGAATTACGAATTGCTGTTACGCGGATATAAGACCATTTATCTGGGACAAACTATGCCCCTTGAAAGCCTTACGGATCTTCAGAAATACTATAAAAATTTGCATTTCCTATCTTATTTTACTGTAATCCCAACCAAAGACAGTCTGGGGCAGTACATAGAAGACTTTACGGAAATCCTAAGTCCAAACGGGGCTTCTAAATTATGGATACTTGGCAGGCAAACTCAGTTCCTGACTAACAATAAGCTTCCAGAACATATCAGGGCATTCGAATCTGTAGAACATTTAGCCGCTGCCTTGTAAAATCTTTTAGTAATGGTACCCTTTGATGATCATGAGTAAGAAAGTTGCAATTATTGGATCGGGTTTTTCGTCGCTCTCAGCCGCCTGTTATTTAGCAAAAGCAGGTTTTGAGGTGGATGTCTACGAAAAGAATAAAACCGTAGGAGGAAGAGCCAGACAATTGGTAAGGGATGGTTTCACTTTTGATATCGGACCTAGCTGGTACTGGATGCCAGATATTTTTGAGCGCTTCTTCAATGATTTTGGCAAGAGTACTTCAGATTATTATCAACTCGACAAATTGAGTCCGGCTTATAAAATCTTTTTCTCAGACGACGTCATTACCATCGGGGACAGTATGGATAAAATCTGCGAGGAGTTTGAGAGAATTGAACCCGGCAGCTCAGCACACCTGAGAAAATTTATCGCAAAAGCTCAGGAAAATTATGATATCGCGATTAATAAAATAGTGTATCGTCCGGGGATCTCCCCTTTCGAACTGGTTACTGTAGATACAGCGATGAGAGTTGATCAGTTTTTTAAAACGATCAGCGGGCAGGTGAGAAAACAGTTCAAAAATCCAAAACTGATCGCCACTCTAGAATTTCCTGTTCTTTTCCTCGGAGCTAAACCGAGTAAGACTCCTTCGTTTTACAGCTTTATGAACTTTGCCGACTTTGGACTGGGAACCTGGCACCCCAAAGGAGGAATGTACAAAATCATCGAAGGGATGAAAGCACTTGCCGAAGAACTCGGCGTACAGATCCATACAGGTCATGCTGTGGAAAAGATAAAGGTAGCGAATGGAAAGGCAGAAGGCATAGTGATGAATCAACAGCAAATAGAAGCCGATTTTGTCTTATCCGGCGCAGATTATCACCATTCTGAAACACTTCTAGACCCGCAGTACCGTCAATATTCAGAGTCGTATTGGGACAACAAGACCTTCGCTCCCTCCTCCCTCCTCTTCTATGTGGGATTTGATAAAAAATTAAAAAACATTGAACACCATAATTTGTTCTTTGATACTGATTTTGAGCGACATGCTGAAGAAATCTACGATGATCCCCAATGGCCGACAGAACCGCTTTTCTATGTAAATTTTCCTTCGGTGACCGATGCAACAATGGCACCTGAAGATTGTGAAACCGGTTTTTTTCTCGTTCCAATCGCCCCGGACCTGGAAGATAATGAAGCTCTCAGAGAGCAATACTTTGATGTCATAATCAATAGGCTGGAGGCGCGTACAGATCAACAGCTAAAAAATAATATTAT
Organism: Flavobacteriaceae bacterium; assembly: GCA_013042315.1. GTDB lineage: Bacteria > Bacteroidota > Bacteroidia > Flavobacteriales > Flavobacteriaceae > Muriicola. Next base: position 18,110 of record JABDQM010000095.1, read on the forward strand.
ATTTAAGGAGTCCTTTTGTGTCAACGACTTTAAAGAGCAGTACAATTCTTATAAGGGGAATGCATATGGGATGGCCAACACTCTTTTACAAACTGCTTTTCTAAGACCTGGTCTCAAAAGTAAAAAAGTAAAAGATTTGTTTTTTACAGGACAATTGACCGTGCCGGGACCCGGGGTACCTCCGTCTTTGATTTCGGGCAAATTAGTATCTGAACTTATAAGTCAACAAAAGTAATTATCGCTTCATGAAGTCTATTTTCGACCAAGTATCATATGAGTGTAGTAAGACCGTAACTCAGTCTTACAGCACCTCTTTTGCACTTGCCACAAAGATGCTTGCTCCTTCTATCAGAAAGGATATCTACAATATTTATGGATTTGTTCGCTTCGCAGATGAGATCGTGGACAGCTTTCACGACTACGATAAAGAGGAACTTTTTAATTCCTTTGAAAAGGAATTGGAAGACAGCTTAAAGAACAAAATTAGTCTCAACCCCATATTGAACGCTTTTCAGCATAGTTTTCATCAATATGCCATTCCACGTCATTTGGTTGATTCTTTTATGAAAAGCATGCGAATGGACCTGGATAAGAAGGTGTATTCAACTCAGGATGAGTTTAAAGAGTACATCTACGGTTCAGCGGATGTAGTAGGGCTGATGTGTCTGAGAGTTTTTGTAAACGGCGATGATCAGCAATACGAAGAATTAAAGGATTCTGCTATGGCTCTTGGATCGGCTTTCCAGAAAGTCAATTTCCTTAGAGACCTCAAAGCCGATTACGAGGTGCTTGAAAGATCTTATTTTCCAAATACGAATTTGCTTCAATTAGACGAGGCTTCCAAGGCCCTTATTGTTGAGGAGATAAAGGAGGACTTTAGAAAGGGCTATGAAGGGATCGTAAAACTGCCCAATGATGCCAAATTTGGAGTTTACACCGCGTATAAATATTATTATCAGCTCTTGCGTAAATTGCAGCGCACGCCCTCACTCGAAATAAAAAATGCCCGAATTAGAGTACCCAACTATCAAAAATTTGGTTTGTTGGCTACTTCATACGTAAATTATAAACTAAATCTTGTTTAAATTTTTATGATGAATATAGTATTCTGGATCTTAATTTTCCTTACCACATTTTGCATTATGGAATTTATGGCCTGGTTTACCCATAAGTATATAATGCACGGCTTTCTCTGGAGTCTTCACAAGGATCACCACAGGAAAGATCACGACTCCTGGTTTGAACGAAATGACGCCTTCTTCATCTTTTACGCAGTGCTGAGCATGACTTTCATCATGTGGGCGGGCAATAGTACTTTTTGGTATGGCTATCCCATCGGATTCGGGATCATGGCATATGGTGCTACTTACTTCCTGGTACATGATATTTTTATCCATCAGCGATTTAAGATATTCAGAAACGCCAATAATTGGTATGCCAGAGGAGTGCGGCGAGCACATAAAATCCATCACAAACATCTCGGGAAGGAAGAAGGAGAATGTTTTGGCATGCTCTGGGTTCCTTTCAAATATTTTAAGAAATAAATTCCATGCCAAAAGCCATTGTCATTGGCTCGGGTATTGCAGGTTTAGCTTCAGCCCTCAGGATTCGAAAAATGGGTTATGAAGTAGACGTTTACGAAAAAAACTCATATCCGGGAGGCAAATTACATGCGATATCACAGGATGGCTTCCGCTTCGATTTGGGCCCTTCTCTCTTTACAATGCCCCATTTTGTTGAAGAACTTTTTCATCTTTACGGGATCGATCCAAAGCGCTATTTCCAATATTCAAAAAAAGATACGGTCTGTAATTATTTCTGGAGTGACGGATCTCGGTTTTCAGTACAATCTGATCAAGAGACTTTTGTAGAGGAAGCTTCGGATTTTTTTAATGAAAGTCGGGACAACATTGAGGCTTATCTCAAAAAAAATAGAAAGAAGTACGACCTTACAGCAGGAATTTTCCTTGAAAAATCATTGCACAAGATAAAAACCTACCTCTCGGCTGAAACGATCAAGGCCATGTTGCAAATTCATTCACTTGATCTGGGACAATCCCTGAATGCAGTAAACTCTCAAAAATTCAAAAATCCCAAACTGGTACAGCTGTTCAACCGCTATGCCACGTATAATGGATCCTCCCCTTTTCAGACTCCGGGGATCATGTCTTTGATTCCGCATTTGGAAATGCATTATGGCACCTTTATCCCGAAAGATGGAATGCATCGAATAAGTCAAAGCCTCTATGAATTAGCGAAAGATCAGGGCGTAAACTTTTATTTTAATCAAAAAGTTGAGCAAATAATTGTAGAAGGCAATAAGTCCAAGGGCATTAAAACTTCAACTTCCAGCTATTCCGCAGATATAGTGATTTGCAATATGGATATTTATCCCACCTATAAACTATTATTGCCTGAGCTAAAGCATCCGACTAAAACATTACAACAAGAACGATCAAGCTCGGCCCTGATCTTCTATTGGGGTATCAACGCAAGCTTTGACGAGCTCGATCTTCACAATATTTTTTTCAGCGAGGATTATCAGGCCGAATTCCAATCGATTTTCAAGGATAAAACCCTGCCGGATGACCCTACGGTATATGTGAACATAACAGCCAAGGATGTGCCTAATGATGCTCCTCCCGGGTGTGAAAACTGGTTTGTAATGATCAATGCCCCTGGAGATTACGGGCAGGACTGGCCCAGCCTGAAAGCGAAGGCACGTAAGACCATTCTCAAGAAGTTATCAGCGGCTCTGAATCGTGAAATTGAACCTCTGATTCTCACCGAGCACATCTTAGACCCTGTGGGCATTCAGGACAATACCAGCTCTTACCGTGGCGCACTCTATGGCGCGGCCAGTAATTCCAGGTTTGCAGCCTTTTTAAGACACCCTAATTTTACCGGGCAGGTTCAAAATCTTTATTTTTGTGGGGGCTCAGTTCATCCGGGAGGCGGAATCCCCCTTTGTTTGCTGTCCGCTAAAATCGTAAGTGACTTGGTACCGGATATAAATTCAAACCAGTAAAATGCCTGATAATAAAAATGGAATATGGGCCATTGTCGTAATTTGGATGTTCCATATTACGGCCCTGATCGGTATCAGTATCGGCTTTGAAGAGTGGTTTGTCACTAAAACGCCGATAAACCTCATCATTTCATCCATTTTGTTATTTCTGGTTTATCCGATCGATACCCGAAAAAAAACCGCTGTTTTTGCGGCCTTGTGGATTCTGGGAATGTTCGCTGAATGGGTAGGGGTGAAATACGGCATTCTTTTCGGTACATACAGCTACGGGGCCAATCTGGGACCTAAATTAGAAGGGGTTCCTTATCTGATTGGTGTTAATTGGGCTCTTCTCAGCTTTATAACCGCAAGCATTGCTCAATACCTTGTTAAAAAGCCGGTCTTACAAGTGATCTTCGCGGCCCTTCTTATGCTGGTCCTGGATTTCTTTATGGAACAGAACGCGCCCAGATTCGATTTCTGGGAATTCGATATGAATATAGTTCCTATTAGCAATTATGTGTGCTGGCTGGCCGTAGCACTAATTTTTCAAATGATCATTCGAGCCGCCAAAATTAGTGGTAACCTGAAGTTTTCGGCCCATTTGTTTTCAGCGCAGCTTATCTTTTTCCTGTATTTTTTCCTGTGGTTTAGTTGAGATCGGCTTTCTCAAAGTGCAGTGGGTTCTTCCCCTCCCAGCTTCCCATGGAACGGTAGGGTTGGAAACGGGAAAATAATTCCTCTTTATACCAGCCTAGAGTACGTGTATCTCCAATCACTTTAATGTGTTCTTTACTCCTGTACGCAAATTCGTCTAAGGCTTGCTGATTCTCCCACAGACTAAATGTCGCCATTTGCATAAAGGGCAGCTCCCCTATTCCCTTGGTATAGATCAAATCGGAATTGCCCTGCAAAGGATTTTGAGAAGCGGGGACACTTTTCCAGAATCTGCGGAGGTATTTGAATTTGATTGTAGCCCTTGTAATTGCAGCTACATAAGGAATCTCTTCAGAAAGTTCAGGAGAAGTAGAAAACGGATTACTGCCGGCCCACTTTCCCCTTGCGATCTTATTTCTCAAATACAAGGTCCAGTTTTCCCGACTGTGTTTTTTGTATTTTTTCATCAGGGAGGAGTCCTGAAAAAAATCATCGGCATTTTTCTCGGTCTCCCATACTTGTAGTAAGGCGTAAACACTCCAATCGGGCCTTGGATTAAAACCCTCCCTGCCTGTTCCCAGAAGCTTGTAAAATGTCAGACCTCTTGTTTTTTGCAAGGAGTTATGAGCAAATTGCATCATGCCAAATGCCCATATCTGCTCTGCAAGGCTCTCGTATTTAAAAAAAGTTAAGGTGGTGATCTGTGATGCCACTTATTCCTGCTTCAATAAATTATTCGGAATTTCTCTTACTGAATTCTTATTCCAATCGGAAGATGCTGTTTTGACCATGTCTATTCCGGTTGTTTTTGAATAAAATTAGCAGGATAAATTCACAATGATAATACTTAGGCTCCTGCGCTTACAAAACCCAAAATTTGAACTACAGAGAATGGTCTTATACTTATTCTTCGTTTAGCAACTTCTCAATCAATTCAAAAACCTTCTCATTGTCCCAATCCTTAATAGCGAGCTCTTCTGCGACTACATAACCATTTTTATCAACGATATAAGATCCGGGAGGTTCCAAAACAGGAAGTGCGGATTTATCTCCAATAATGAGGTAGGTCACGGGAAAATCGTACTCGTTTTCCTCCATATATTCACGAACCGGGGCTTGTTCCTCATTAG
>JABDQM010000114.1 GCA_013042315.1 Flavobacteriaceae bacterium
TTTATATTTGATTCCCAGATCGTTTTCTTCCTGTAAGATAGCATCATAGTCGAGATAAATCCCAAATCTCGAGTCTGCTGCATTATTTTCATTAGCTGGATTGTAGACCGGAGCATTGTTATCGGCATTATACATATACAACCTTAGCGGTTCGATAATTCCCCCTGCTGCATCCAGGGCATCCCTGTCTACATAAAATACCAGATTGGCCTCGTTGATGATCCAATTTCTCGATTTGATATCATTGACGATGGCTTCCCCATTGTTTTCCTCAAAAAGCGCTATTTCGGCATAAGTTCCCGGTCCGCCTTTGAGATATATTCGGGAAGCATTATTGCCTGTATCGAGATTGTCAGAGATTTCGGCCGGATAAGCTTCAGTAATGATGGTGTTCACTGCGTTACCTGAAATGGGCGCATTGGTTTGTCCTGTAATAAGGCTAATGGTGTACTCCCTTTCAGCGGTCTCCAATTCTTCATCTACAATCCTGTCGTATTCATAAGTTATTGTAATACTGGCAGAACGAAGATCGAGGAGAAGCATGATGTCGTCTGTCGTAGGGGTTACCGAAAGGTGAAGTCCTCTGAAAAAATCCTTGAAATTTGAATTACTGATCAACTCAGGTTCTCCTTCTTTATCCAGAATATTCTGCTGAAAGAAATCCGAATCCAACACCACTCGTATCCCGGGTTCGATAACCTGGGGTGACTCCAGTGATTCGTCATCTTCTGTGTCTGGGTCATCTTCTGCAAAAACAAGGGTTTGCTCATCATCGATAAGAACTTCTCCATCGAAGAGTACATCAGAGACAAAAGAGGGTGCAAATTCCTGACTCGAATAATATTCCTGTGCCTCCAGGAAATTTGAATTGGGATCGAGGTCGCGAAGAAAATAGGTAGACCTCTCTACTTTAAAATTAAACGGTACGGCGCGATTCCCGTAAATACTGTCGAGATCTCTTTTCACCGGAAACCTGTTGGGCAACGTACTTGTATCCTCATTATCCGGAATACCGTCACCGTCGGTATCTGTATTTAAGGGATCCGTTCCTGAAATACGTTCCTGGTTATCCGTCAAGCCATCTCCATCGCTATCACTATCAGGGTCTTCAGGATCTACATCAAACTCGTTTATTACTCCGTCGAGATCGGTATCTGCATTGTTGTTTCTCAGATAAGGGATATATAATACCACCTCCGATATCCTTTCGTTCTCTTCTATGGTTGCATCTATATCATCAGAATCAGCACCGTCTTCAGTACTCTGAGCGTAGTTGCCAAAAGTTGGATTCCCGACACCTCCTTGCAAAGAGACCTGTGTCGTGATGCTCGCGGTGGTTTGGCCGAAAATGGGGTCTTCAAAAACACCAATCTGATAGACAGGTAATTTATTGGTCTGTACAGCTACTACATTCTTGTTGTAAGCAAATACGTCGTAAATAGCAACGTCAGAAACAAAGGGATTTTGGTCAATAACCCCCTTACCGATGGTGGTGATGTCTTCTTCACATGAAGAGACCGCAATAAGCAGAAGTGTTCCTAAAAGGGCAGGAACTGTACCTCGTAAAAAGAATCGCATGGGGCTTATTTTAAAACTTCAGTGTCATAAAAATTAGCATAGGCCTCTTCAAATTCTTGAAGCGGAACAAATGGTAACACGGGTTTTTGAGAGTTTTTGATGTGCGAAAGCATATCGTCAGGTATACCTTCAGCCGCTAAAATTACAGCATCAGAATAATTCACCCCTATTTTTAACAAATTATTATAGGTAGGGTCTTGAAGGAGAGAAACGGCATCATCCGGAATACCGTCAAAAGTTACTTTTTTAATCAGGTCTTTATCGAGTGACCCCTCAAAACTCTTCCCGTAGACGGAGAGTACAATTTTGCTATCCGCAAAAAGGGGTTCGTCGGCATAATATTTTCTGAGGTAAAGCGGAAGCAGCGAAGACATCCAACCGTGTACATGAATAATATCAGGATTCCAGTTGAGTTTTTTAACTGTTTCTACCACTCCTTTGGCAAAAAAGATTGCGCGTTCGTCATTATCGGCGAACATATCACCGTTCTCATCAGTAAAGGTCGCTTTACGCTTAAAGTATTCTTCGTTATCAATAAAATAAACCTGAATTCGCTCTTTCGGGATAGAAGCAACCTTGATAATCAAAGGCATATCCATATCATTGATCACCAGGTTCATTCCAGAAAGCCTGATCACCTCATGCAGCTGGTGTCTCCGTTCGTTGATATTGCCATATCGTGGCATAAATATCCGAATTTGACCGCCTTTGCTGTTCACCATTCTAGGTGTTTCGTAAGACATTAAGGAAACTTCATTCTCTGGTAAGTAGGGCACTAATTCTGAAGATACAAACAATATCTTTTTACCATTCATACAGGTCGTCTTTTATTTATCGCAGAAACGTAGGTGCAAAATTACAAAAATTATGCAGATTAGCAGTAATTATAGTAAGTTTGCTCGCTTTTTAAATTTTGGTATGAAGTTGATTTCTGATAAAAAAGAGCTCCTTTCCCATTTACAATCACTAAAAGTTGAATCAGGAACTCTGGGTTTAGTTCCCACAATGGGTGCTTTACACAGTGGACATTTAAGTCTGGTAGCAAAAGCCCTGGCCGAAAATGAACAGGTTGTTGTCACCATTTTTGTCAATCCTACCCAATTCAACAATGACGAAGACCTAAAAAAGTATCCAAAAACCCTCGATGATGATTTGACCCTGCTAAAACCATTGGGAGAAGATATCACCGTATTTGCACCATCCGTGGAAGAATTATATGCAGGTAA
>JABDQM010000130.1 GCA_013042315.1 Flavobacteriaceae bacterium
CCAAATAATTGATAGGAAAGCTGAATATCCTGGGTAACACCGCTTAAGGTTTTATACCCAGGAATACTCAATTGCTCTAATCCTGCTACTGCTTTCATTTCGTCGACCTAAATTCTCCTATTACATCCAATTGTAGTGCTTATCTATTGAGTTTTACGCTAAAACCGACTTGCCAATTTTTGCAAATGCCCTTTCGAGGTCGGCCGTTAAATCAGCAAGGTCCTCAAGGCCAACAGACAGTCTGATCAGGTCCTTAGTAACCCCGGTGGTAAGCTGAGCCTCATCATCTAATTGCTGATGCGTTGTGCTTGCCGGATGAATGATGAGCGACTTTGTATCTCCGATATTTGCCAAAAGGGAAAATACCTCGGTTGCATCGGCGATTTTCTTGGCTGATTCATAACCGCCTTTTACTCCAAAAGTAACAATGCCACTCTGACCCTTGGGCAGATATGCCTCGGCAAGCGGGAAGTATTCGCTACTTTCCAGACCGGGATAATTTACCCACGTCACTTCTTTTCTGCTCTCTAACCACTTGGCCAGGGCCAGCGCATTTTCGCTGTGTTTTTTTATTCGAACTTCCAGGGTTTCGAGACCCTGAATGATCTGGAAGGCGTTAAACGGACTCAGGCAAGCCCCGTGATCGCGAAGTCCCTCAATACGAACTTTAGCAATAAAGGCAGCAGGCCCAAGGGCATCGTGGTAGACCAATCCGTGGTAGCCGGGAGAGGGTTCAGTAAATTCCGGAAATTTCCCGCTAGACCAGTCGAAGGTACCGGCGTCTATAATGGCACCCCCTAAAGCAGTGCCATTGCCATTGATGTACTTAGTCAAGGAATGGATCACAATATTAGCCCCGTGTTCAATAGGATTTAACAAGGCAGGTGTAGCCACGGTATTATCTACAATAAATGGGATCCTTGCTTTTTTAGCCTCTGCGGAAATCGCTTTTAAATCGAGTACATCCAGCTTTGGGTTCCCTAAGGATTCCACAAAAATGGCTCTAGTATTTTCCTTTACGGCTTTTCCAAAATTTGAAGGCTCTGAAGGGTCTACGAAGGTAGTCTTGATTCCCAGTCTGGGCAGGGTAACACTCAGCAAATTGTATGTGCCTCCATAAAGACTGTTGGAGGCCACGATATGGTCTCCCGCTTTAAGTAAAACCAGCAGGGCCGTGTTGATCGCTCCGGTTCCCGAAGCAGTTACTACCGATGCAATTCCCCCCTCAAGAGCAGCGAGGCGTTGCTCCAGGATATCATTCGTTGGATTGTTGATCCGGGTATAGATATTCCCGAATTCCGCAAGGGAAAACAAATTGGCTGCATGGTCCGAATTGTCGAACACATAGGCTGTACTCTGGTAAATCGGAATGGCTCTTGTGCCCCCGTGTACTTTGGTGTCGTGACCTGCATGTAATGCTTTGGTCGAAAATTTTTGATCGCTCATGATTGTAGTTTTTTTATTTGTTAAACATGAAATAAAAAAGCAAACCACACTACAGCTGTCGTTAGCTGAAGTACAAATCAAAAAAGTTAAAAAGAAAGAGAAATTACCGATGGTAATAGATCTGTGTTATCTGTCCCGTCTGCGACGCGATAGAATGTAGCACCTTCTTTGTTTCTGACACAAAGGGTTGCTAAGGCTTCAAAGGGTCTAATCCCTCCACCTTTCTTGATAACTATTCAATAAGAGTTTGAACTTTGAATTGGTAAATATAGGAATGGATTTTTAAAAATTCCTAATTATCCTACTAAATTTATATGTTAAAAGCTTCCTGTACCAGCTCAATCATGTCTAGTTTTTCCCAGGTAAACAACTCTACTTCTCGTTTGATACGCCCGTTATAAGGGGATTCGAATACCTTGGTCACCATCTTAGGTTCTTTCCCCATATGACCATAAGCTGCTGTTTCCAGATAGATGGGGTTTCGCAATTTCAGGCGCTCCTCGATGGCAAAAGGTCTGAAATCGAAAAGGTTAGCAACGAGTTTTGCTATTTCCCCATCGGTCATTTTTACTTTAGCGGTACCATAGGTGTCCACAAATATTGAAGTGGGTTGTACCACTCCAATGGCATAACTGATCTGTACGAGAATCTCGTCTGCCACCCCGGCCGCGACCAGATTTTTAGCTGCATGCCTAGCGGCATAGGCCGCACTTCGGTCTACCTTACTCGGATCCTTTCCACTAAAGGCTCCTCCTCCGTGAGCACCTTTACCCCCGTAGGTATCAACGATGATCTTCCGTCCTGTTAAGCCGGTATCCCCATGGGGGCCGCCTATGACAAATTTTCCGGTCGGATTGATATGGTACTTGATATCGGTGGTAAACAGTGTTCGTGTCTTTTCTGGCAATCTATTTTTAACCCTGGGGATTAGAACAGCCAAAAGATGGCTTTTAATGGTCTTGAGCATCTTCTGATCGTCCTCGTCAAAAGGATCGTGCTGAGTAGAAATAACGATGGTCTCAATCCTCAGCGGAACGTTGTCGTCCGAGTATTCAATAGTCACCTGTGCTTTAGCATCGGGACGCAAATAGGTAATGTCATCATTTTCCTTCCGAAGAGCCGCCAATTCCTGAAGGATCTTATGGGAAATATCAAGGGCAAGTGGCATGTAATTTTCGGTTTCTTTGGTAGCGTAACCAAACATCATCCCCTGATCGCCAGCCCCCTGTTCTTCTTTGGTTCCGCGATCAACACCCTGATTGATCTCTTTAGATTGCTCGTGTATCAAGGAGATAATACCACAGGAATCCCCGCTAAACTGATATGCTCCTTTGGTATACCCGATTCCGTTGATCACTTCCCTGGTGATCTGTTGCAAGTCTACATAGGTGTGACTTTTCACTTCTCCGGCGAGAACCACTTGCCCTGTGGTGACCAGGGTTTCGCAAGCCACCTTGCTCTCGGGGTCAAAGGCCAGGAAATTATCTAGAAGGGCGTCACTGATCTGATCTGCGATCTTATCCGGGTGACCCTCACTTACACTTTCTGAAGTAAATAAATATGGCATACCGTTTTCTTAGCTTTTAAGAGGGATTCGATAAAATGCCAGGGAGAAGTTTACAATGCGCGAAAATCGGCAGAAACTGCTTTAGCATTTTTAGAGAGGTTGCAATCAGTCAAATCCATCCTCTTTGTTAATGGGCACAAAAGTACATATTTGGCTTTGAAATAAAAATTTTCAGTTGTCAAATTCTATTTTGTATTTCGTCCACTATTTTTTTCGATAGCCAAGATACTTTGTATATTGCTATCCTTTCAAAACACATCAAAAGCCAAATACCAGGATCCTATGCACATTGCCGTTGCCGGAAACATCGGGGCAGGAAAAACAACCCTGACCGAATTACTTTCAAAACATTACAAATGGGAAGCGCATTTTGAGGATGTGGTAGACAATCCGTATCTGGATGATTTTTACACACAGATGGAACGGTGGAGTTTTAACCTCCAGATCTATTTCCTGAACAGCCGATACAGGCAGATCCTGAAAATTCGCGAAAGTGGAAAAAATGTAATTCAGGACAGGACCATCTACGAAGATGCTCATATTTTTGCGCCCAACTTACACGCCATGGGCCTGATGACCAACAGGGATTTTACAAACTATACCAGCTTATTTGAGCTTATGGAAAGTTTGGTGCAACCTCCCGATCTGTTGATCTACCTCCGCAGTTCAATCCCCAATCTCGTCAATCAGATTCACAAAAGGGGAAGGGATTATGAAAACACCATCTCTATAGATTATCTGAGTCGGTTAAACGAACGATACGAAGCCTGGGTTCACGGATACGAAAAAGGAAATCTGTTGGTGATCGATGTGGATCGTTTAGATTTTGTAGATGAGCCCGAGCACCTGGGAGAAGTTATCACTAAAATTGATGCTGAGATCCACGGCTTGTTCTAGATATCC
>JABDQM010000134.1 GCA_013042315.1 Flavobacteriaceae bacterium
ATCCGTGCGCGGTTATACGATTTTAAAACCTCGATCAGCTCAAAGGCGATTATGGTTTTAGCGTACCCTCTATATCCCGCTTTTTGAGTATCGGTCACCTGTTCTGTATTTTCAACAGACTCTAAAAGAATGTTTGCATTCTTAATAGAAACATACCGGCCACCCCATGGAGCGGTTGAATAAAAGGAGTTATTATCTAGTGAAATCCCGTTCGCACCAAGTAAATCCTGGGTATTCCTGGGATCTGCATCAAAGAGATACAACTCTCTTGCCATCGTTCCGGAACCTGTTGTTTGTATAGGCAGCGAATTTCGCATAGCTGATTCAACTCCTACAACCAGGTTATTGAGCTGGTTCTGAGAAGCATCAGTCAGGACCCCAGCCAGACTGGGTCTGTTAGGATCAACTTGTTCATCAAAAGAACAAGCGGTGATTACAGCACCAAAGAGTATCAAAAGTGCTAAACCTCCAATTGCTTTATATTTCTGTATAATTTTCATTGCTATTTTTTTAGAAGTTAACATTTAAGTGAAAGTAAAACTGCTTGGTACTTGGGAAGGGTGTAACCTCAATCCCTGAAGACAAGCCGGCACCTCCATTAGTAGAAGTTTCCGGGTCGTAGCTACTGTAATCTGTGATCGTGAATATGTTTCTACCTGATAGTCCCAGTTTTATTCCAGTAACGGAATCCCCAAAAAAGCTTAGTGCACTAACGGGGAGTCTGTAATATATTGCCGCTTCTCTAAGCCTCAAATAACCTGCAGGCTCAACAAATCTCACGGCAGCAATTGGAGAAGCATTTCTGGCTATACCCTCTGGAGTATCTAGGTCTGGTGTGGTACCTCCAAGGTCGGTAAGCAGTCGCGACAAATTGAGGTTATCCCCACCCTTTTTCCATTGTAAAAGGAAAGACACGTCAAATTGTTTGGCAATGGTAAAGTTATTGTTAAAGCCCATTTGAAAGTCGGGTTCAACATTTCCTATTTGAGTTGGCACTCCATCTACATTACCAGCTAACTGAGTAACCGGCTTTCCTTCTTCAATGTAGAAGGTCCCGAGGCCCAGACCAAATCCGGCTCCAGGCTGAGGAAATGCAGGTACATCTAACCTGGTCACTTCAGAGCGGTTAAACCACCAGTTGATATTTGAACTCCAGAAGAAATTCTCATTCTGAACTGGATTAACAGTGATACCTACTTCTACCCCTTCGTTTTTAAGGTCAGCAAGATTGGTCGTTTCCGAACCAAATCCTGTTGAAGTGGGCAGTACCCTACTCAAAAGAAGATCACTTACAACCCTGTTGTAATAAGAAACTTCCAAATTCACTTTGTTAAAGAGTCCGGCGTCAAAACCAACCTCAAATTCTGAGGAAGTTTCTGGTTCTATATCCGGATCGCCTTTTAATGCAGAAATTGATGAACCTCCAATTCCACCTACAGAAACCTGATTTAGTCCTGTAAATGCATTACCAAAAGCTCCTGAAGATCCCGTCTCACCGTACGCTGCTCTAAGTTTTAATCTTTGGAAAACTCCATCTGACCAGAAATCAAAATTATGCAGGTTTACCGCCAGAGACGCCTTTGGAAAACCGTAGAACTTGTTGGGGTCTCCGTTGAGGGTCGACTTGTCAAATCTATACCCTACGGTACCGATCAACTGGTCCTGATAATTTCCTTCAACCTGGGCAAAATACCCAAATTCCTTAACCGTGGAAGTGGTTTGGGTGATGGCTTGCGCAGAACCCTGACTTAGGTTGGTCTGACCTGGGATCAATTGTGTTGACTGATTAAAGATAAGATCTGCTTGTTGTTCCAGGTAGGAGATACCTGCCTGAGAAGTTAAAGCGAGATCGCCTCCCATGGCGTTGCGATTCCAAACCGCAATTCCCTGATAGTTGAAGTTGGTGAAGTTATTCTTCCCTACTCCAATAAATCCGTTCTGATTTCCCCTTTGGGCCTGATGCGTTTCCGGCACGTATACAAAGGTTTCGTTGGCCAGAAAATCTGCCCCTCCGTTGAAGATCAGCTTTACGGAGTCATCGCCTGTGTTTAAAATGTTTGTGGTTAGCTTAAGTCCCTGTATAAAACGGTTGTTCTTGTCCTCATTTATCGCTAAATCCCTAACAAAAATAGGGTTACCGGAATAGTTTGGGTTATCAGGATAAGCCCCTGTCTCGTCCGGGAATAAATCGATCCACGGTCTGGTGAAAGCCAGGGTGTACCCGTAACTAAGACCTCCTTCGTTTTCATTACCTGTAAAACTCCTGCTTGAACTACTCCTCACATAATTGGAAGAAGCAGAAAAGCTAAACGTATTTGAAATTGTATGGTCTATGTTAGCTC
>JABDQM010000023.1 GCA_013042315.1 Flavobacteriaceae bacterium
CTCAAAGCCATCCTTCAGAGAAAAGCCTCCAGTACGCTGGCAGATAGCAAACAATTTGAATTCAAATTTGGTAATTTTCATCTGAACTCCAAATTGAGATTCTTAAAATACAAAGATCAGGAACCTATAAAGCTATCCCCTAAGGAAAATGAACTTTTGCGTTTGCTCGCACTTCATGAAAACGATTTGATGCCCAGGGAACTTGCGCTGACGAAAATTTGGAGGGACGACAATTACTTTACATCCCGTAGTATGGACGTGTATATTGCTAAATTGAGGAAGTATCTGAAAAAAGACGATATAGTTGAAATCCTGAACATACACGGCGAAGGCTTCAGACTGGTCGTAAAGAGCGATAAGAAAGAAGGGTAAATCAGAATTCTAAGAACAGTAAAAGGCAGCGAATCGCTGCCTTTTTTATTTTAATTGCCTCAGGATTTCTTCTAAGATCATCTCCGGTTCTAGTCTTATTGACACTTCTATAGCATCTAAAGGAGCCTCCAAGGTTTCGAATTGTGAAGTCAATAATCGGGAAGGCATAAAGTGATCTTTACGTTGTTTAAGCCGCTCTAAGATCGTTTCATAGCTTCCTTTCAGGTAGATCCAAATCGGGGGTGGGAGTATGCTGTCCGATAAAGTGTCGCGGTAATGCTTTTTAAGAGCAGAGCAGGCAATCACAGCACCGGTACTCATATTTTCTTTGGCGAGGGAATTCAAGGCTTCTAACCAGGACTTCCTGTCCTGATCATTGAGGGGAATGCCCTCAGACATTTTCAATACATTTTCCTCAGGGTGATAGTCGTCTCCGTCATAAAAAGGCAGTGATAATGCCTTGGCTAGTTTTCGTCCGATGGTCGATTTTCCACAGCCTGATACCCCCATGATAAAAAACACCCGCTTTGAATATTCCCCTTTACCCATTCTCAATAGTTTTATTTAGGAATTGAATTAGTTCTTTTAAAGGCATGTCATGAGGAATCCACCGTATGTCTTTGTTTTTTCGGAACCAGGTTCCTTGTCGTTTGGCAAACCTTCGGGTGTTCTTTTTTATCTCTGAAATGGCATCCTGCAGATCAGTTTCGCCCTTGATATAACTAAATAACTCCCTGTACCCCACCGTTTGCAAGGCGTTTAGATGTTTGTAATCTTTAAGAGACATTACTTCCTTGAGAAGACCCGATTTTATCATTTGATCAACACGGGTATTTATTCTGTCATATACGATCTCTCTTGGAGCCTCCAAACCTAAAATCACAGATTTGAAAGGCCTTTTTTCTTTCCCTTGGCCCAGGAAATCGGAAAACGGTTTCCCACTCGTCCTGATCACTTCAACGGCCCTCAGGACGCGTTGAGGGTTCTTTAGATCTACTTTCTTGTAATAATCGGGATCCTTGAGCATTAACTCCTTCTGAAGGGGTTTCAGCCCTCCCTGTTCCAGTTCATTTTGTAGTTCTTGGCGCAGTCCGGGCCTTATTTTCGGGAATGAATCAATACCATAGACCACTGCATCGATGTATAATCCACTTCCTCCAACCATCAAGACAATATCGTGAAGCTCAAAGAGTTCATCTAATTTCGTCAGGGCATCTCTTTCAAAATCTCCGGCAGTATAGCTTTCATGGATGCTAATATGATGAATGAAGTGATGAGGAACCATTTCTAATTCTTTCGCCGTAGGTACAGCTGTACCAATGCTCATCTCTTTAAAGAACTGCCTGGAATCGGCGGAGAGTATTTCTGTTTTAAAATGTGCTGCAAGTTGTATCCCCAGGGAGGTTTTGCCTATCCCAGTTGGTCCCACAATTACCAAAAGGGTTTTTTGTGCCATCAGTCTTCAATTAACCTGAATCCGCATACCCGGCAATAATGCGCATCTTCTCTCAGGATGACCGTACCGCATTCTGCACAGGATTTGTCCTTCTTTTTGCGGTCTTTTCGTTTGCGGTTAGAGGAGACGTATTCCGCACTGACAATCCCTGTTGGAACAGCGATAATGCCATATCCTACGATCATAATAAAGGTAGCGATAAACTGTCCGAGACCGGTTTGGGGAGAAATATCACCATACCCTACAGTAGTGAGCGTCACGATGGTCCAGTAGACACTATGAGGAATGCTGTTAAAGCCGTGTTCCGGGCCTTCCACCAGATACATGATGGTTCCGAGTAAAACCGAAACGATAAGGACAAAGAATACAAAGACAAAGATCTTTGTTCTGCTAGCCTTAAGTGCCCGGACTAAATTATTCGATTCTCCAATAAACCTGACCAATTTGAGGATCCTGAAGACCCTTAAAAGCCTCAAGGCCCTTAAAGCAGCCACATACTGCGATCCCATGATAAATAAAGACAAGTATTTTGGAATAGTAGAAAGGAAATCGATAACCCCAAAAAAACTAAAAACATACTTTTTGGGCGATTTAATACAAATAATTCTCAGGAAGTATTCAATGGTGAACAGAATAGTGACAATCCATTCTGAAATATTTAAAAAGCCGTGGTATTTCTCGTCAAATCGGGAATCACTTTCCAGCATTACGATGATCACACTGTAAACGATCACGACCAGAAGCACGATATCGAACATCTTACCCGCAGGCGTATGCGTGCCGTAGATGATCTCGTGTAGTTTTGATTTCCAGTCTTTACTGGATCGTGTCTCGGTCATGATTTCGAATTCAGCTCAATTATATTCAGTACCTTCCTATGAGTCAGATAGGATGAAATTTGCCTTGAAATATCCCTGTTCCCTTCCATGGGTGTCAATATTGATTCCAAGATATGAATATTATTGATTTGGTGATTTAGTTCGTAGAACCCCAGCCCTTTCAGTCGACCATTTTTTATAAGGATTGCGCTGCGTTCGCCCACTTCTCTCCCTTTGTCTACCACCATGATGTCCTTACCTGCAATACTGAATTCATTGCTGTTAACTGACTTCTCATTATTTGGGTTTAGATCAAGTTCGAGATCTTCACTTTTAAGTGGATACTTTGGAGGATTCCTTTTGATCACTTCCGTCAGTTTTAAAAAGGCAACGAGCTCATTACCGGTGAGCTCAAAGGTGACCCTTCGCGTTTCCTTCTGTATACTCCTGCACAACGAAGTATCAGAAGTAAAATGTTCATTCACCCTTTTTTTGATATTCGTACTCTTCCCGCTATAGATGATCTTCTTATCCTTGTTATACATGTAATACACCCCGGTTTCCAAAGGCATCTGATCTACTATTTTCAATTGCCGGTGTGTTAATTCTCCATGTGTTTCTGCCCGGGTAACTTCGCTGATGATCTCCTTTTTTAAGTCTTTTGTCAGCAATATTTTGAATAATTTCAGGGTGGCAAGGGCATCACCATTAGCCCGGTGACGGTCACTTACCGGGATACCCAGTGATCTTACCAATTTCCCAAGGCTGTGAGATTCTGCTTCGGGGATTAATTTTTTTGCGAGGTCTACGGTGCAAAGCGTCTTGCGTTCAAAGTTATACCCCAATCTTCTGAATTCCGTCCTGAGTATCCGGTAATCAAATTGCGCATTATGAGCAACTATTACAGAGTTTTCGGTTATTTCTACGATGCGTTTAGCTACCTCGTGAAACTTTGGAGCTGTACGGAGCATTTTACTGTTAATTCCTGTCAGATTTACTACAAAAGGTTGAATTTCACGTTCCGGGTTCACCAACGAGATAAACTGATCGACCACCTTATGCCCGTCAAATTTGTGAATGGCGATTTCGGTTATACCTTCTTCGTTGTACTTTCCTCCTGTAGTTTCTATGTCTAAGATTGAGTACATGGGATGCGTTGAATTTGCTCCTTAATTATCGCGTGTTATTGTCTTGCTCCAAAGATACTACTTCCAATCCGTACCATGGTACTGCCTTCCTCTATGGCAATATCGTAATCTCCGCTCATGCCCATGGAAAGTATGGATACTTCAGGCATGACTGACTTAAGGGCGTCGAACATTGTTTTTAGAGAATGGAATTCCTTGCGAATTTGTTCTTTGTTTTCCGTAAAGGTGGCCATACCCATCAATCCCATGATTTTTACATGCTGAAATTCCTTTAACTCCTCATTGGCGAGAAGGGCTTGTAATTCCTGTTCGTCAAAGCCGAATTTGGTGTCTTCCTTGGCAATAAACATTTGCAGTAGACAAGGGATCGCCCTGTTGTGTTTTCGCCCTTGTTTATTTAATTCCCGGAGTAATTTTAAACTGTCCACACCGTGTACCAGAGAGACATAAGGAGCCATGTATTTCACCTTATTTCGTTGTACGTGGCCAATCATGTGCCATTCTATATCTTCGGGCAAGGCAGACCATTTTTCGGTCATTTCCTGTACCTTATTTTCTCCGAAAATACGATGTCCTGTTTCATAGGCTTCCAGAATTTCTTCATTCGACTTCGTTTTAGATACCGCTACTAAGGTGACATCCGAAGGAAGGTCATTTTTTATTTTTCTCAAGTTTTCTGCGATAGACATAAGGCGTTTTATAATTCGTAGATGGTGAGACCACTTTTTAGTTTAGGCTCGATATAGGTGCTTTTCGGGGGCATTACCAATTGTGCATCTGCAATAGCTTTGATCTCGGAAATTGTGATAGGAACCAGATTAAAGCCCACTTCAAAATTTCCTTTGTCGATCTCCGTCTTCATCCGCAGAACATTGTGCTTGCCATACCCGTATTGAATGCGTTTGTCATTGCGCAAATCTTTGATTCCAAGGATAGGCTCGAGGATGGTCTTGTAGAGAATATGCGTGTCTAATTTGCTTAAAGGATCCTCCAGAGGCAGTACGTTTTTGCGCAAATACAAGGAGTAGAAATCGCCGTCTAAATACATGCTGAAGTGATGTTTTTTAGTCGGTTTGTACAACTCCATATCCGTTTTTTTAATCCGGTACAACTCATCGAGTTTTACTAAAAAAGACTCTTTGGAATGCCCGTTCAGGTCTTTTACCAACCTGTTAAACTCAAAAATCCTGATTTCGCTCTCTGGAATGAGGTAACTCATAAAATAATTGTAAGCTTCCTTCCCATTGTGTCTGGGGTTTTTAGCTTCCTGCCACTGGGCCAGCAATTCAGAGGAAGAACTACGGTGGTGTCCGTCGGCAATATACAGACTGTCCATTTCAGAAAAGGTTTTTTCAATGGATTTCACGGTATCGGGAGATGATATTTTCCACAGGAAATGAGTGGTCCTGTCCGGGGTCGTAAAATGATATACCGGATCCTCTTTTTTAGTCTTACTTATTATTCCGGCAAGGGTAGGATGATCCGGATAGGTCATCAAAACCGGTTCGGCATTGAATTTTACCGTATCCAGGTATTGGGCAAATAGTTTCTCCCTGCTCTCAATAGTATTTTCGTGCTTTTTAATGATATTATTGCGGTAATCAGCAACACTGGTGGCACAAAAAATCCCGCAACAGCTAAAATCATTTTTTTTTATCTGGTAGAGGTAAAAACTCGCTTCTTTCTCCTTTATAAAAACCTTCTCTTCCAAAAATTCCATGTATCGATTGTGAACGAGCTGGAATCGTTCTTCTCCCGAGACTTTTTTGTGGAACTTAAAACCCGGATTAATGATATGTAAAAAGGAAAAAGGATTGAATTTCAGAATAGCCTTTAACTCTTCTTTGGAATAAACTTCATAAGACCGGGATGTTACATGCGCAACTTTATCTGCGGCCGGCCGGATAGCCCTGAAAGGTTTTACCTTAGCCATTACGCTTTTTTAAATTGGGATGCGACTTTCTCTGCTTTTCTAGACTCGGAATAATCGTAAAATCCCTCCCCTGATTTAACGCCTAATTTGCCTGCCATTACCATATTGGTCAGAAGAGGGCAGGGGGCGTACTTCGGATTTTTAAAACCGTCGTAGAGCACATGCAGTATGGAAAGGCAAACGTCTAGTCCGATAAAATCTGCCAATTGAAGAGGTCCCATAGGATGTGCCATCCCCAATTTCATAACGGTATCAATTTCTTCTACCCCTGCTACTCCGTTATACAAGGTTTCTATAGCCTCGTTAATCATAGGCATCAAAATCCGGTTTGAGACAAAACCGGGATAGTCATTGACCTCAGTTGGCGTCTTACCCAACTTTTGTGACAACTCCATGATGGTTTTGGCCGTAGTATCAGAAGTGGAGTAACCCCTTATGATTTCTACCAGTTTCATGATGGGGACAGGGTTCATAAAATGCATTCCTATGACCTTATCGGGTCTTTGGGTGGCGGCTCCGATTTGTGTAATAGAGATTGAGGACGTATTTGTCGCCAGGATTGTGCCCGGGGGGCATATACTATCCAGGTCCTTAAAGATCTTAAGCTTTATATCGAGATTTTCACTTGCGGCTTCAACAACCAGGCCGGCTTGAGAAGCTGCATTTTGGAGATCCGTTGATGTTGTCAGATTATCGAGAGTCGAATTAAGCTGTTCTTCACTGAGGGTTTCCTTTTGAACCATACGATCCAGGTTCCTCCGGATCGTCTTCATGCCATTTTCTATCGCTTTTTCTGAAATATCCACCAGTGTCACCTTAAAATTGTGCTGTGCAAACACGTGCGCAATTCCATTTCCCATGGTCCCGGCTCCGATTACAGTAATATTCTTTATCATAATTAGCTCGTTTTCATTTTATAAATCAAATGACGCTATCACTTGCAGCGCAACCCTAAGGGCCCTTGTTCCGTCTGTTAAGGTCACCTCAGGTGTAGTACCCTTATTAATGGCATCCGCAAAGGTCTCCAATTCGTCAAGAATTGCATTGTTATTTCTGATCTCAGGATTTTCAAAATAGATCTGTTTTTTCATTCCTTCGGCATTTTGAAGGACCATATCAAATTCGCCCGGATTTTCAGGTGCATCTTTCATTTTGACGACTTCCACCTTTTTCTCCAGAAAGTCGACAGAGATATACGCATCGCGCTGAAAAAATCTGGATTTCCTCATATTTTTCAATGAAATTCGGCTGGCTGTAAGGTTGGCAACACATCCGTTTTCAAATTGGATTCGCGCATTGGCGATATCAGGTGAATTACTGATCACTGAAACACCGCTTGCGTGAATGTCTTTAACTTCTGAGGGCACAACACTTAGTATAGCATCGATGTCGTGAATCATTAAATCGAGGACCACAGGCACATCTGTTCCTCTGGGATTAAATTCGGCAAGCCTGTGTGTTTCGATAAACATCGGATCTTGGATGAGATCTTTAACGGCGGTAAAAGCCGGATTAAAGCGTTCTACATGTCCGACCTGACCTTTAACTCCGTATTGCTTTTCCATTGCGATCAGGCTCTCCGCTTCCTCAAGGGTTTTGGTGATGGGTTTTTCCAAAAACACATGTTTGCCCTTTTCCATGGATTTTTTAGCACAATCGAAGTGGGAGAGGGTAGGAGTTACTATATCAACTACATCTACGGCTTCTATCAGGGTGTTGATATTGTCAAAATAGGTATATCCGAATTCTTTTTCGACTTTCTTTCCGTGGATAGAATCGGCATCATAGAATCCAACTAACTCGTATTTTGAGGACTCATTCAAGAGTCTCAGATGAATTTTTCCCAAATGCCCGGCACCTAAAACACCAACTTTTAGCATACTTAAAAATTTTCTCAAAAATACACAGATTAATCTTAATTCAACTCAGCTATAAAATCTGAAATGTGCTAACTTTACGCGAAGTAGAAGCACATTTGATAAATCAGACTTTTTGAAAGACACCTTTAAACACCAGGGCATGCGGAATAAGTTGGCAGATACAGTAGCTGCCAAAGGCATTGAGGATAAAAAAGTGATTGATGCCATACGCAGTATTCCCAGACACTTGTTTATGGATAGCAGTTTTGAAGACCATGCCTACCAAGACAAACCCTTTCCCATTGCCGCAGAACAAACCATCTCACAGCCGTATACGGTGGCTTTTCAAACCGAACTATTAGACGTACTACCGGGCCAGAAAGTACTTGAGATCGGAACAGGTAGCGGATATCAAACGGCCGTCCTCCTGCATTTAAAGACGAAAGTATACACTGTGGAAAGACAGCTGGAGCTTTTTAAAAAGACCAATATCTTCTTTAAGAAAATGGGGTATCGCCCTAAGAAAGTAGTATTTGGTGACGGTTATAAGGGACTTCCCGAGCATGCTCCTTTCGACAGGATTATAGTTACCGCCGGTGCACCCGAAGTGCCTAAAAAATTGTTGTCCCAGCTCAAAATAGGAGGTAAGATGGTAATTCCCGTAGGAGAAGAAGACCAGGTGATGATGCGGATTACCAGGAACTCCGATACGGAATTTGAAAGGGAAACTTTTGGGAATTTTCGATTTGTCCCGCTACTGGAGGATAAAAACTAAGCAGGTAGTACACCTAATTGTTGAAACTTTTCTTGATTCTGTCTAAACGGACTTTAGACTCCCTTTCTTTAATTGTCTCACGTTTGTCGAATAGCTTTTTTCCCTTGGCAAGGGCGATCTTCATTTTTGCAAAACCGCGGTCATTGACAAATACGGAGAGGGGGACTATGGTGAGTCCGCTCGTACTCACTTCTTTATGTAATTTTTGCAATTCCTTTTTATTGAGCAGAAGTTTTCGCGAGGCTTTTGGCTGGTGATTAAAATGCGTGGCATGCGAATATTCATCTATTTGCATGTTGATTACAAATAATTCTCCACTATCATTGAATTCACAAAAACTTTCAGTGATCGATGCTTTGCCTAGCCGAATCGACTTTATTTCTGTTCCGGTAAGTACAATACCGGCGATATAAGTCTCCAGCAGTTCATACTGGAAACTCGCTTTTTTGTTCTTTATGTGAATCTTCTTCTGCATGGCAGTGCAAAAATAAGAACAATTCCTGCAGTGCGGGGGTCATTTTATGGAATAATCCCTGTTTCTTTGTACCATGGACGCTAAATATTATATAAGATCATTTTTTCTCGGATGCCTGCTTGTTGGCGTTATTACCGGCTGCAGGGATACTGAAAAAACACTGTCTGCTCAAGATCTTGTGGATCGTGCAATCGAGGTTGCCGGAGGTGATCTTTACGAACAAAGTGAATTCAAATTCAAATTCCGGGATATGGAGTATGTTCTCGAAAGGGAAAACGGCAAAAAGATCATGAAACGCATCAAACAAACCGATTCAGGGCGACTTTCTGATATCCGCAAAGGAGATGATTTTATGCGATTTTTGGATGAGCAGCCCATTCAGGTTTCGGATAGCATGGCCTCTGTGTACAGCAATTCTATTAACTCTGTGCATTATTTTGCCTATTTGCCATACGGTTTAAACGATGCTGCAGTAAACAAGGAGTTGCTCGGGACAAAGACCATAGGGAATGTAGAATATTACAAGGTTAAGGTCACATTTGATCAACAAGGAGGTGGCGAAGATTTTGAAGATGTATATCTTTATTGGATTGATAAAGAGGCGTTTAAGCCTGTCTATTTAGCGTATGAGTTTCATGTTGATGGAGGCGGAATGCGATTCCGAGAGGCATATAATGAACGCTATGTCAATGGGATACGCATAGTGGATTACCTCAATTTTAAACCCAAAGGAGCAGCTGATATTATGGAAATAGATGACCTATTTGAAAAGGATCAGCTGGAACTGTTGTCAGAGATAAAACTTGAAGCCGTCGAGGTTAGTCGGGACAATTACAATTAAAGTTCAAACGCACATCCGTTGTCATATCTCCAATCTGCTGAACTATAAAAAGGCTTCCGTTATCCGTGTCTTCCATTGGAGGGTATTTTTCTTCCCCAATCATTTTATTTACAAAATCCGGAGTGGTATTGCTGTGTCCTACAACTAAAACATTCTTTCCAATATTATCTGCTTTAAAGGCCACAACATCGATCATAGAGGGGTCGTAGTACTGTCGGATCAGGTCGTATTTTACTTCTGCAGGCGCTGCAGTCATGGTCGTACGACGATAGTCAGTAGTATAAATCGCACTGATATTTGCGTCATTCAGGATTTCTGCCCAGTGCATAGCCCTGCCAAGTCCTTTCTGATTGAGTTCGGGATCTCTGTTTTCGGGATCAGACCTGTCTTTTTCAGCATGTCTGATAAAATAGTAAGTAGTTACTTCTGGCCCGATTTCGGTATTTGCAGGCTGGGATTCCTCTTTACAACTAAAAAGGGTCAAAAGGAATATCAAACAAAGTGATAGAAGTTTTGGTTTCATAGGTGATTGATTTATTTCTTTAGGCTGGCTACTATTATGTAACTTTACTTTTGTAAAAATAGTATGAAATTTCCTTGATTCAACCGATCTATGCCAAAACCATTTTTAATTTTCCTTCTGTTTCTTTGTATTACCATAGGAAAGGCACAGGAAGTTAGCTTGCCTACGGATTTTAGACAGCACAATTTAAATCAATTCAACAGCAGCCTGTTTAACCCGGTTTTTACTCTTGACCGAAATAACCCTCAATCGTTGTCCATATGGAGCAGATGGCAATGGCAGCAGCCCGATGCAGACCCCACCACTCTTTTTGCAAATTACACCCATAAATTAAATACAAAGTCTTCCTTTGGAATTGGCTTTTTACAGCAAAATACCGGAGTTTTCCTTCAGACAGGAGGAGTGCTCAATTATGCCTACGACTTTGAAATAGCGCCTGATGTTTTCCTTGCCCTCGGGATTAATCTTTTTGGTTATAGCGAAGAATTAGCCGATGATCGCTTTCAACAGAGTCCAAATATCAACCTTCCTTTTCGCGATGGTGGCCCTGAATTTATTTTACAAGCGGCACCGGGAATCCGATTGGCATACAAGAATTTCAGCCTGGGCTTTACGGCAGAAAATGCCCTCGTATACAATCTTAGTCCAGGTGATAACAACGATGGGGATGCAGAAAAAATATTCCTTGGCTCAGCGAGCTATTCCTTGCCTGTTAACGGCACGGGAATTCTTGAAAATGCCCATGTGCGACCAATGTTGTATGTCAAAACAATCCCTGAAATGGATGCACAATACGGAATAAACACCCTCTTTGCGAGTGACAAAATATGGATTCAAGGGGGATATCATAATTTCTACGGCTTCTCCGGAGGAATCGGCGGGACTTTTTTTAAGAGATTTTCAGTAGGAGCCTTGGTAGAAATAGGGAATAGCACTGAACTGGAAGGGAAAGACCCCACTTTTGAAATCGTTACCTCTTATCAATTCGCAAAACCGGATCCCAGAAGAAAAATTGTGGGCTTCGAAATAGAAGAAAATGAAATGCAGGAAGAAGTTACGGAGGTCCCGAAAGAGAAGAAACTAAGTAGAAAGGAACGCAAGGCACTGGCTTTAATTGCGGAGAAAGAAAAACAGGATTCTCTGATTGCGGTTCAACAACGAGATTCGGTTTCTCTGGCTTTGCGCAGGGCAGAGGAAGAAGAAAGCAAGCGATTGGCAGCCGAACTTCAAAGAAAGAAGGACTCCGTAGCTGCCGTTGCTTTGAAGGATGAAGCCGAAGCCAGGAAAAAGCAGCTTGTTGAACCGCAAAAAGGAGAACGGTTTGAAGAAGCTGTATTAACCGAGGACATTCGTCCGGGCTTTTATTTAATTGTCAATGTTTTTGGCACTCAGCGCTACTACAACAGTTTTATGGAGAGTTTGAGAAAAAAAGGAATAGAGCCCAAATCCTTTTACAGAACTCAAAGAAAGCTTAATTATGTCTATCTGCAGCGGTATGATAGTATGGCAGAAGCCAGGAAAGCAAGAGACAGTAAATTTAATGGGAAATACAGTGAAACGATCTGGATTTTCAGAGTAAGAGGAG
>JABDQM010000159.1 GCA_013042315.1 Flavobacteriaceae bacterium
CAGGTACGGCCTAGAAGGTTGTAAATTTTTACTTTCCAATCGCGAACTATCCTGGCAAATGATCACTCCAATCACCTGACCCAGATCATTTTAAGTCTTTTTTGATATCATTAATTTTCAGATTCTATTAACCAATTTAAAACTATAGGATTATGAAAAAATTAATGTTTTTTTTCGTTCTGGCCTCAACGGCCTTATTGACGAGTTGTGCAACCTGTAACTGGGGTATTAAAGCAGGACCTAATTTTGCTTCCATTGGAGGCGATGACACCGATAACCTCGATGCACGGGTAGGCGTAGTTTTTGGGGGATATACCGAATGTAACGTCTTTGATACATTTAGTATCCAACCCGAATTGCTCTTTTCTCAGCAGGGAGCAAAATATACCGAAAGTGAAGGATTTGACGGTTCCTTTAAATTCAACTATTTGAATCTTCCAGTAATGGGGAAACTGTATGTTTCAGACGGACTGTTTGTAGAAGCCGGCCCCCAGTTTGGTTATTTACTATCAGCTAAAGATGACTATGAGTCGGCCAGTCTTTCAGGAGAAGATGATATTAAGGATGATATAAAGGATCTCGACATCGGTGCTAACGTAGGCCTGGGATATCAATTCGACTCAGGACTTAATTTTGGCGCCCGATACAATTTCGGAATAGCGAATATTAATGATTTTGCCGATACATCAGATTTTTCCAATACCAATAATGTGTTCTCATTTTTGGTAGGATTCAGATTTTAGTCGAACCATAACATAAAAATTAGAAGCCCTTCTCGGGCTTCTTTTTTTGTGCTCTTTTTTTGATACTTTTACCCAATGAAAAAGATCATCATCATTAATGGCCCGAATTTAAACCTCTTGGGCAAGCGGGAACCTGATGTCTACGGGGCCACTAGTTTTGAAGATTATTTTTCAAAACTCCAGATGACCTACAAGGATGTGCAGCTCGCCTATTTCCAGTCGAATATTGAAGGTGAACTCATTGATAAGCTTCAGGAAGTGGGATTCAGCTATGATGGTATTATTCTCAATGCAGCAGCCTATACGCATACCTCAGTAGGAATAGGGGATGCTGTAAAAGCCATAGAAACGCCTGTAGTTGAGGTTCATATCTCCAATACGTTCGCCCGTGAGGACTTCAGGCATGTATCTTATATTTCTGCTGGTGCAAAAGGTGTGATTTTAGGTTTCGGACTGAAATCCTACGACCTGGCCATCAGGAGCTTTCTTTAACAACAGCGAACAATTTTTACCTGGGATTGTAAAATCTGTGTTAAATTAAAGATAAACCTTAGTTTTCTTATTGATTTACCTTAGGATTAATATTATTTGTATTATATTTATTAGAACATTCCCCCAAAATACCATTCATCTACGACCTTGTAAATCAGTAGATTGAATCTTTGCCATACAAATTCCTACCCGTGTTCTGGATCTTTCGGATTCTACCGAGGGACTACCTGTGTCCTGCTCAATACTGAGTTTAAGGTCGTCCTGAAATAGAAATTCCGGCAACAACCAAAATAACCAGAATAACCAACAATGAAAACCAAAATGAAATTCTCAGCCTTTGAGAGAAACTCTTCCTGTAAGGACATCGTATTTCTCAATCTCAACTTTATCTCTGTTGTAAGGATCACAGCCTTATTGATTTCTCTGTTCTGCCTTCTGATACCACTCCAGGCCCAGAAAGGGAAAGGGGGCTCCAAGGGTGGAAATAATAAAGAGGTTACCCTTTTCACCTGTGCGGAGGATATTGGTAACGGACTATACCTGGCCAAATTCGGGTATACCAATCCAACGAATAAAACTATTACGGTTGCCCCTGAGGATAGTTATATCTTCCTCAGTGATAAAATAGAAGATTCTGAGTTCGATGGTCTTCAAAAGATTCCGGGAATTACAACTTTTGAACGGGGAACACATGACAATGTTTTGTCTGTTGTCTTTGCAGATAATGGGCATGCTAAATGGACTGTGGCATTTGGTGGTTCAAGCGATGTAAAGATCAGGGCAACTTTAGATTCTCCGGTTTGCGAGGGTGATAGCTTTATCGTTCCGGTAATAGGCCCGGGTAATGGAAAGACTGAAGGCTTTGTAAGTCCTGAGCTAATTTCACTTGGTGCCGGAACTGCAGGCGACACCCCTTCCTCCATCATTTATCAAATTGATGCTGATCAGCGAGTACTTATTCAGCTTGTTCCTTACGAAGGGCAGACTCAGGCTGTGATTGATGTTTTGGAAGGTATTTTCGAATTAGCTTATGATTCCGATCCTCAGATATCCGACTTCATTATAGATCCTTCCCTAATTATTTCTGAAGGATTGGAAGCAATAGATGTATTTTTCCCGATAGACAAAATTCTAATTCCGGAGCCGCCCGCTT
>JABDQM010000182.1 GCA_013042315.1 Flavobacteriaceae bacterium
CGTGCTGGGTAGATATGACAATAGTGTCAATTCGCAAAGGGACATTGTTATCCGAATATTCAATGGTTACCTGTGCTTTGGCATCAGGGCGTAAATAGGTAATGTCGTCATTTTCTTTCCGAAGTGCGGCTAGTTCCTGGAGGATCTTATGAGAAATATCCAGCGCAAGCGGCATATAATTTTCAGTTTCTTTGGTGGCGTATCCAAACATCATCCCCTGGTCACCCGCTCCCTGCTCTTCCTTGGTCCCCCGATCTACCCCTTGGTTGATCTCTTTAGATTGCTCATGTATCAAAGAAATAATTCCACAGGAATCCCCACTGAACTGGTATGCCCCTTTGGTATACCCAATTTTATTGATCACTTCACGGGTTATTTGCTGCAGATCAACATAGGTATGACTTTTCACTTCCCCAGCAAGTACAACCTGCCCGGTGGTAACCAGGGTCTCACAGGCCACTTTGCTTTCGGGGTCAAAAGCCAGGAAATTATCAAGCAGGGCATCACTGATCTGATCGGCGATCTTATCGGGGTGTCCCTCACTTACAGATTCGGAAGTAAATAAATATGCCATACCATTTTCTTAGCTTGTGAGGAGGGATTCGAAAAATGCCAGGGAGAAGTTTACAATGCGCGGAAATCGGCAGAAACTGCTTTAGCATTTTTACAGAGGTTGCAATCAGTCAAATCCGTCCTCTTTGTTAATGGGAACAAAAGTACATATTTGGGTTTGAAATAAAAATTTTAGGATGTCTATTTCCAGACAGTTTTTCATCCACTATTTTTTTTGATAGCCAAGATACTTTGTATATAGCTATCCTTTCAAAAATACATCAAAAGCCAAACAATAGGATCCTATGCACATCGCCGTTGCCGGAAACATCGGGGCAGGAAAGACAACTCTGACCGAATTACTTTCAAAACATTATAAGTGGGAAGCGCATTTTGAAGATGTGGTAGACAATCCCTATCTGGATGATTTTTATACTCAGATGGAACGATGGAGTTTTAACCTCCAGATTTATTTCCTGAACAGTCGTTACCGGCAGATCCTCAAAATCCGGGAGAGTGGGAAAAACGTTATTCAGGACAGGACCATTTATGAAGACGCTCATATTTTTGCCCCCAACCTTCACGCCATGGGCCTGATGACGAACAGGGATTTTACGAACTATACCAGTTTATTCGAACTCATGGAAAGTCTGGTGCAACCCCCGGACTTACTGATCTATCTTCGAAGTTCTATCCCTAACCTTGTCAATCAGATACACAAAAGAGGCAGGGATTATGAAAACACAATATCAATAGACTATTTGAGCAGGTTAAATGAACGATACGAAGCCTGGGTCCATGGCTATGAAAAAGGTAATCTTCTGGTGATCGACGTTGATCGGTTAGATTTTGTAGATGATCCTGAACACCTTGGAGAGGTCATCAATAAAATCGATGCGGAGATCCACGGTTTATTCTAAGCTGATTATAAAACATAAAAAAGGCCACTGTTGAACAGCGGCCTTTTTTTATCAGATAGAAGTAGGGTCTAATTTTCCTCTACTTCTTTTTCAACGATCTTTTTGATCTTTATCTTGGCTCCATCTTCCTTCATATTCATGGCCTCAATCTGAGCTTCCACTTCTTCCATAGTCCCCGAAAATGTCTTTTCATCTACATTTTCTTCCCCATCTTTGGTGGTTGTGGTTACCACTTTAGCGGTAACTGTACCATCTTCATTGTCCTCCATACTTACCTTCACTTCTTTCTGCATGCTATGTTCTACATTCTCCATTCCCATTTTCTCCATATTATAGGAAGAAACTGCATCTGAAGAAAGTGCAATACTCGGTGCAATTACAAGGGCAACAACAGACATTAACTTTAAAAGGATGTTCAGGGAAGGTCCTGAAGTATCCTTAAACGGATCTCCCACAGTATCTCCAACAACTGCAGCCTTATGGGCATCAGTACCTTTACGGCCATCAGCTTCTATCATCTTCTTGGCATTATCCCAGGCACCTCCGGCATTCGACTGGAAGATGGCCATTAAAACACCTGCAGAAGTTACACCTGCCAATAGTCCGCCAAGCATTTCAGCACCCCCTATAAAACCTATAGCTACAGGAACTGCAATTGCTAAAA
>JABDQM010000170.1 GCA_013042315.1 Flavobacteriaceae bacterium
TCCTGGTTTCCAAGCGAGAAGGCAGACGTGGATTCCAGCCTGTTTTTTTCCTTTACCGATGATGAGAAGATCGAGGTACTTTTCCGTCTTATTGAGGAATTCAATACCACCCTGGAGACCCAAAATCCTATTCGGGCTGTAGTGCTCCCTATTGAAAAGTCGATTTAAATCTACAATATGCTATTTCGCGCGGTATTATTATGATCCATTTGTTATCAGGACCAAACCCCATCCCGAAAACCCCCAGCTGGCGCGAGAATGATTCTTGTGCGTCAGGAGGTAACGCATTTTATATAACACTAACTCGGCACGATTACATCTATTAAGATGAATCTTTGGGCAAACGAAGGTTTTTAGAAATAATGGTGTGGCCAGCGGAATTGCGTTTTGCCAGACTTAGATAATAGACTTCGGAAGGTGGGCGTGAACCTGGCAAAAAAGAGCATGTAGCGTTAGCCACATCCATGGTTTTGCCACGATAACCCCCGATAGCTATCGGGGGGGCAAAAATTTCCTCAAACCTTCTTGATGTTTTCGTTCATTTTGCATCAAGGTAAAATGAACATAAAAGAAATATTAGTTGAACAAATATTATTTCCCACTTGGAGCATTCAAGGAAGTCGAGACCTCAATCATTATTTCTGAAAACCTTCGAAAGTCAACTATTAAACTTTGGAATTTGGAATTTGTCCCTCCCGATAATTATCGGGACTATCGGGATTGGGGTAGAAGATTATAGGTACTCCTCCTTCATTTTATTCCGGAGGATAATGAGAGGTCAGAGGTACGAGGTTGGAAGGAACAATATCGATCCTCGTATTTCGCACTTCGTACTTCTAACCTCACTTTTCTTCCATCAACTCGTATCCCTGATTAACCCCCTTCTCCATAATCATAACCTCCCAATTGTTTTCCAAACACCCTGAGTAACCTATGTTACGGGCAACGGAGATCGGCCTGTCTACTTTTGTCCCAAACTAAGATTAAAAAATGAAGCAGTTTCTGTCCCTTCTTTTCCTCTTTGCGATCTTCCTGCCTTTGCAGGCGCAGGAAGCCACCCTTATTTCTAAGGACGAACTTGTTACAAGGGCACGAGAAAACAACGCCTCCCTGAAAATTGCACATCAAGATGTAATGGCAGCCCAGGCAGATTACCGGCAAACCAATGCCATTCTCCTCCCAACGATCGGGCTTACCCATACGGGAATCGCTACCACTAACCCCTTGCTGGCCTTTGGCTCCAAGCTCAACCAGGCCATCCTCACCCCAGGTGATTTTGACCCCACCCTCCTGAACGATCCACGGCAGATTGAGGACTATGCCACCAGGATACAAATCCAGCAGCCTTTGGTCAACCTGGACGGACTTTTCCAGCGCAAGGCAGCAAAAGCCAAACTTTCTGCAACAACCTTGCAATCAGAGCGTACCCAACAGTATCTGGAGCTGGAACTTGACAAGGCCTATATGGAACTTCAACTGGCCTACAGGACCGTAGCCGTGCTCGAAAAAGCCAGAGAAACGGCCAGTGAAAACTTGCGTATAGCCGGAAATAGTTTTGAAAAAGGATATCTGCAAAAATCGGATGTCCTGGCCGTGGAGGTGAGGCTTACCGAGATCGAGAACCAGTTGCAATACGCCAAAAGCAACATCCTCAATGCGAGTAATCAACTTTCTGTCCTTATGGGAGAGCCAGATTTTGCCCTCTACCAACCCTCAGACTCGCTGACGACACGAACAACACAAAGCTATGAACCGACCTTCTCTGAGAGCAGAGCCGATATTATGGCGATGGCTTCGGCAAGTTCTGCCTATCATCAACTTCACAGGGCCGACATCATGAGTTTCCTTCCCCGCCTGAACGCATTTGGCACCTATGAATTACACGATGATACAGCTTTTGCGGGAGCCGCAGATGGCTATTATTTCGGGGCCGAATTATCCTGGAATATTTTAGAAGGAAGTAAACGTTTCGGAAAGGCGCAAAAAAGCAAGGCCGAATACGAAAGATCAAAACTGGAATTGGAACAGTACAAAGCTCAGAGTCAGGTAGAGCTAAACAGGGCCAATCGTATGCTTCAGGATGCTGCAAACAATCTGAAGCTTACGGCTCTTGCCCTTGAACAGGCCAAAGAATCCCTGCGTATTCGCAGCAACCGATTTGAACAGGGACTGGAGAAAACCACAGACCTTCTGTTTGCTGAAACCCAATACGCCCAAAAACAACTGGAATATTACAGTACGGTCTACAGGCACAATTACGCCATGGCCTATGTGCACTTCCTAACCCTTGAATAATGAGAAGAAAAACACCCATGATACAGAGAACAAAACAAAGATCTATCAGAATCTTATCCCGTATTACAGTCGGCTTTTCCCTGGCGTTGCTACTGATTAGTTGTGGCGGAAAAGAGAAATCTGTAGCAGAAGAGACTACTGCAATACCTGTTATGGTGAGAAGTGTTTCGGAAGTAACAAGTGATCCCTTTCTGATGGCTAGTGGAAAAATTGAAGCTGCCAAAAGCGCCAACATCAGCACTCGTATGATGGGGTATGTAGATAAAGTCTACGTGCAGATTGGTGACCATGTTAGGCAGGGACAATTGCTGCTCAGTGTAAACAATGCGGATGTCTCCGCTAAACTCGCCCAGGTGAATGCCGGGATCACAGAGGCCAAGGCAGCCTTTACCAATGCTGAAAAGGACTTTAACCGCTTTACCGCCCTCTTTGCAGAGAACAGTGCATCCCAAAAAGAATTAGACGATATGACGGCCCGCTATAACATGGCTAAGGCACGTCTTGAGGCTGCGGAGCAAATGAAGAATGAAGTTAATGCCCAGCTCTCTTACGCCAACATCGTGGCTCCTTTTAAAGGGGTGGTTACCAATAAATTCATCAATGCAGGGGATATGGCCAAGCCCGGAATGCCGCTTATGGAAGTGGAGGCTCCGGGAAAATACCAGGTCATGGCGATGGTTCCCGAATCTGAGATTGCCGGAGTAAAGACCGAGACGGACGTGGTCGTGTTACTGAAGTCCATAGACCAGGAAGTAAAAGGGAAGGTCGCTGAGGTGAGCACGTCCTCAAAAAATACAGGCGGACAATACATGGTGAAGGTGGTGCTGGAACAAACAGACGCCAGTATCCTCTCCGGGATGTACGCTTCGGTGAAATTCCCAATAGCCCGCAAAGCGACTACCTCAGCGGTGATGATCCCAACAAGTGCTCTTGTGGAGAACGGAGAACTTACCGGAGTGTATACGGTTAGCCAAAGCCAGACTGCGCTGCTGCGGTGGCTGCGACTCGGAAGGACCTTCGGGGACCAGGTAGAGGTACTCTCAGGCCTTTCTGAAGAGGAACAGTATATCCTTTCTGCAGAAGGCAAATTATACAACGGAGCTCGCATCAGCATACAATAAAAAACACAATACAGGGTCAGCCCTGAACCCCTAAACCGAGGAGAAAAAATGAAAGAAGGATTAGCCGGAAAGATAGCCAAAATGTTCATAGGCAGTAAGCTCACCGTACTGCTGATGATCGTATTCATGGTCATTGGGGTATACAGCTCCTTTTTGATCCCGAGGGAAGAAGAACCCCAAATAGACGTGCCCATGGCTGATATCTTTGTGGGCTATCCCGGGGCCAGTCCAACAGAAGTGGAGAGCAGGGTCACCAAACCTCTGGAAAAGCTCATCTCTAACATCAATGGAGTGGAATACGTCTATTCTACCTCAATGAAGGAACAGGGGATGGTTATTGTGCAGTTCTACGTTGGGGAAGACATTGAACGGTCCTTTGTTAAGCTCTACAACGAGATCAACAAGCATATGGACATCATGCCTGAGGGTGTCACTTTCCCGCTAGTTAAGACCCGTGCCATAGACGACGTGCCTATGCTGGGCCTTACCCTATGGAGTGAAAACTACGACGATTATCGCCTCAAACAGATCGCTCAGGAACTCACAGACGAGATTGAAAAAGTTAACGATGTTTCAGCCACCCAAAAGATCGGGGGAAGAGACCGGCAGGTGAGGGTAGTGCTAGACAAGGACAAGATGGCCGCCAGCGGCCTGGATTTCCTAAACGTAGCCCAAATGATCAGGGCTAATAACCAGCAACTTAGCAGTGGCAGTTTTGACAAGAACGACGAGGAATTCCTGGTGAGTACCGGGCGTTTCCTGGAGACTGTGGCTGATGTGGAAAACTTAGTGGTGGGCGTACAGCAAAACCGCCCTATTTACCTGAAGCAGATTGCCAGTATAAAAGATGGACCAGAGATCCCCAGGAACTACGTTTCCAACGGTTTCGGACAGGGGAGTGAAAAAGTTGCCGATTACCCGGCTGAATATCCGGCGGTTACCCTCGCCATCGCTAAGAGAAAAGGGGCCGATGCCATGAAGATCTCCGAGGTCATTATTGAAAAGGTAGAGCATTTAAAAAAGACCCTGATCCCGGATGACGTACATGTGGAAATATCAAGAAACTACGGGGAAACCGCTTCCCATAAGGTATCTGAATTGCTGATGCACCTTATCGGGGCTATCATTGCGGTAACCTTTGTGGTGATGCTCGCCATGGGCTGGCGGGGTGGACTCGTGGTCTTCCTCTCTGTTCCCATCACCTTCGCCCTAACACTGCTGAGCTATTATATGCTGGACTATACCCTTAACCGCATTACGCTTTTTGCTCTTGTCTTTGTGACAGGGATCGTGGTAGACGACTCCATTATCATTGCAGAGAACATGCACCGGCATTTTAAGATGAAACGGCTGCCCTTTAAACAGGCGGCGCTCTACGCCATCAACGAGGTGGGTAACCCCACTATCCTGGCCACTTTTACCGTCATCGCTTCTGTACTGCCCATGGCATTTGTGTCCGGACTTATGGGACCCTACATGTCGCCTATGCCCATAGGAGCCTCTATTGCTATGCTGTTGTCTCTTTTTGTAGCCCTTACCATCACTCCCTATTTGGGCTATATCTTCCTGAGAGAAAAAGACAAAAAGGAAGAAAAGAAGGAAAAACCCCTGGAAGATACACTCATCTACCGCTGGTATGCCAAATTTGAGCGGCCCCTGATTGAAAACCGCAAGTACCGCTGGCTGTTCCTGGGAATTACTTTCTTTTTAATGCTGGGATCGGTGGGCTTGTTCTTTACCAAATCCGTGGCGGTAAAAATGCTGCCTTTTGACAATAAAAACGAATTTCAGGTGGTCATTGACATGCCTGAGGGTACCACCCTTGAACGCACCGGAGTTGTAGCCCGGGAAATTGCCCAGTACCTGCGTACCCGACCTGAAGTGGTGAACTACCAAAGTTATGTAGGTACCTCAGCCCCTATTACTTTCAATGGGTTGGTGAGGCACTACGACCTCAGGGGAGGCAGCAATATGGCCGATATACAGGTGAACCTGATTGACAAGGGCGAACGCTCTGCTCAGAGTCACGACATTGCAAGCCTGCTTCGCCCGGAGATACAACGCATCGCAGGCCGTTATCAGGCCAATGTAAAAGTGGTGGAAGTCCCCCCGGGACCCCCTGTGCTCTCAACCATTGTTGGGGAGATCTACGGCCCCGATTACGACACTCAGATAGCTATCGCAGACCAGGTGCAACAACTGCTTCACAACACTGATGACGTGGTAGATGTGGACTGGATGGTGGAGGCCGATCAGACCGAATACGAATTTGTCGTTGACCGCGAGAAGGCGATGCTGTACGGGGTAGCGCCACAACAAATTGTGCATACCATGAATATGGCTCTTTCTAGCAGGGCGGTGACCACCCTCTATGACGAGGACGCCACCAAACAGGTGGGGCTTCTCCTCAGTTTAAAGGAGGCTGAAAAATCGGCATTAAACGATATTGCCCAGCTGAAAATCCGCTCAGAATCGGGGAATATGGTCCCTATTGCAGATCTTACCTACCCAAGAGAAACCACTTCAGCCAAGAGCATATACAGAAAAAACCAGAAACGGGTAGTCTACGTTCTGGCCGATATGGCCGGAGAGCTGGAAAGTCCGGTTTATGCCATATTGGGGATGACAGATAAGCTAAAGGGAATAACACTGCCCGAAGGCTATTCCCTTGATGAGCTCTACATCAAACAACCCGATTTTGAAGATGATTATACCGTAAAGTGGGACGGGGAATGGCAGATTACCCTGGAGGTTTTCCGCGACCTTGGTATCGCCTTCCTGGGGGTTATTGTCATTATCTATATCCTCATCGTAGGCTGGTTTCAGAATTTCAAGGCCCCCGTGGTCATGATGGTGGCCATCCCGCTCTCCCTTGTGGGTATTGTCCTGGGTCACTGGATCATGGGTGCGTTTTTTACGGCTACTTCCTTTATCGGGATGATCGCCCTGGCAGGGATCATGGTGAGGAACTCGGTGTTGCTAATCGACTTTGTGAATCTTAGGCTGGCGGAGGGTATCCCCATCAAACAGGCTGTTATTGAAGCAGGTGCAGTGAGAACCACTC
>JABDQM010000177.1 GCA_013042315.1 Flavobacteriaceae bacterium
ACTATCCTAAACCTCGCTTTTCCTTCTTCCAGGTGCTCTATAGCTTCATTTACCTTTTCCATAGGAAATTCCTCTACTTCCGGATAGATATTGTGCCGCACACAAAAATCGAGCATGGTTTTAGTCAAGGCAGGACTGCCTATCGGACTACCTCCTACTGACTTTTCTCCCATAATTAAACTGAACGCCGGGATTGCCATCGGTTCTAAAACGGCTCCTACGGTGTGGAATCTGCCCTTGGGCGCCAGGGTAGTTAAATAAGAGTTCCAGTCTAAAGTAACGTTGGTGGTATTTAAAATAAAGTCGAGCTGCCCCGCAATACTCTCTAATTCCTCAGGAGATCTTGAATTGATCACCCTGCTTGCCCCCATATTTATAATAGCCTTCTTTTTATCGGGATTTGAGCTAAATGCGATGACTTCACATCCCCAGTGTTTAAGGAACTTAAGAGCCATATGACCTAAGCCTCCAATACCTATGACACCCACGGTATCTGTAGGTTTTACGCCCGCCAGGATAATAGGGTTAAAAACGGTAATACCCCCGCAGAGCAAAGGTCCTGCTTTGCTCATATCAATATCGTCAGGCAATGGAATGGTCCATGACCAATGTCCGCGTACCTTGTCGGCAAATCCGCCATTTCTCCCTACAATGGTTGCCTCGCTATTAGCACAAAGATGATGTTCTCCATCCATACACTGTTCACAGCTCATACAGGAGGAAGACATCCACCCCAGGCCTACCTTATCACCAATGGAGACATTTTTAACGGCATTACCCGTTGCAATTACCTTTCCAATGATCTCGTGTCCGGGAACAAGAGGATATTGAGTCATATCCCAATCGTTGTTGATCATGCTGAGATCAGAATGACAGATGCCACAATAGTGAACTTCAATATCCACCTGCTCAGGACCAATCTCGCCTAATTCATAGGAATACGGGGTTAATTTAGCTTTCTGCTCAGTGGCTGCGTATGCGTTTACTTTCATAGTATATTTTTATTTTGTTTTCGTTGAATTAAGTATAGGGGTTTTGCTTTACATGGCAAATTATTTTTTATAAGCCTAAGCTGGGCAATTTCTTTACTTTGTGATAGGTTAGTGTAGTTTTAATACACTCTTTTAGTTCACTCCTGGGGATCTGCTCATCCATTTGGAAGACGATCGCCCTATTCCCCTCAAAATCGAACTTATCTTTAAAAACTATTCGGAAGGTTTCTACGAGTCGACTCGTACATTTAAAATACATGGCATATTGATCAGGGGCTTTTGACTTCCAGTCGATTCTCAGGGTACTCCCTTGCTTTGTAATATAACTTGGCTCCCCCCATTTCAGTGTTTCTTCCAGGGTAGACACCCCGTCCAGCTCTCCAGCTGTCTCGATGATCAGCTCTCTTAATCCTGAGAGTCTTTCTCGCACCTTTTCAGGATAATTGGCAAAAACCAACTCAACCTCAGGATTTGTCTTTACTTTTAAATTATTCATTTCGCTTCAGTACGCACAAAAGATGCGTCATGGGTGTACCCTTCATAGATTAATTTTCAAATAGTTGAATTCTGTTCTCATCGGGATCCTTAACAATGACCATGCGCTTCTTAGTTTCTTCATTTACTACAATAGTCCCATGAAACTTGACCTTATTTTCATTCAAATGCTCAATAAACACATCAAAATTAGATACTGAGAATCCCATTTTAAAAAATCCGATTAATCGTGTTTTACCATCGTAATCTGGAATTGCAGTATCCGGGGATAAGGCCGACTTTAACTCGATGAGTTCAATTCGATTATTCCCGCGTTTTAAATTAGCTTGTTTAAATCCAGCCTTAGGATATTCATTTAGATTAATGATCTCAAACCCTAAGTTTTCTGAATACCAAGATATGGAAGCATCCATATCTTTTACAATAAGTGCAAAAAAATGAGCCTCAATTTCTGGCAGATTACGCTTTTGAGCATTGTTATTAGCCGGTATTAATGCAAGACTTAAAAAAAGTATTAGAATTCTCATCTACTTCCGTTTTTTGTCAACATATATTCAATTTGATTACCCTCCTAAACACCATTACTGAGCTTCCAAGGGAAGTATATTGACTCTGTAAAGTAACCATTTGTCCTTCTCCTTAATCCAAATCTCATTTAAAGCGGCTTTTGACTTAGAAGTAGTTCCATCCGGGCCCAAATAAGTTTCAGAAACAATTCTCCGTGTATGCGCCAATCCATCCATCATATGTATTTCGATGAGCTGTTGCTTTCGATCTGAAACACGCCAGCCATCATCAAACCATTCTCTGATTCCGTGTACCCAATCTTTCTTGCTATTGGTGGTTGAGCTACCGATTGTCCATCTACTGAAATCATCTGAAAGAAACCAACCATACGCTTCAGCTCCACCTCCCTTGAGAGCTGTAGTCTCTGACAACTTATTCATTGTACCAATGATCTGTCTTTGTTCCCTATCCCATTTCTCCTGTCCAAAAGACAGAATTGTTGCACATAATAGAAGTGAAACGAAAAACATGTGTTTTATATATTTTTTCATTTAGATCTCATATTTAGGTCCTACGTTGGTGTTTTTTGATGCTTTTATTTAGTACTGACCTTACTTGAGTCCTTTGGCCGTTGTAAATAAAAATCATATTTATTTACGACTGTGTACTTAAATTGGTAGCAATTCATGTTCTTCAATGATCCTTATCCAGATAAGCGTCTATCGATTCGATGATACATTTTGTTTCGGTCTTTACCTGATTCAATATCTTTTTTACTTGCATGGATTTATTCTGAAGTACGAACAAACCCGACAATACATCGGGATCCTTATAGACCGTGATCTCCTCCACGGATCTCACGTCAAATTCGAGCTTTGTATTGGCCCTCATCATGTTTTTGTTCATCATCTTAGGCGCAACTTCACCTACAAAATTTTGAGTGCTAACGATCAATTGAGCCTGTACCCCTCCCCAATCATCTTTTGAATAATATCTTGAAATTTGCTTTCGCAATTCATCCGAAGAAAGTATATCGATTTTACCGGATGCAATTATATTATCAAAGGCTACAGATACGGGGGTAAAGGATTCATATCGGGTTATTACCGCGAATAAATTTGAGAAATCCCTGCCCACCATAGGATTTTCTTCCATTATAGACAAAAAGTAAAATGCTGTGTCAATAGTTTTTATTTTAAGCTCATTAAACTCAAGAATAGCGTCCAAATTCTGGAGATCTTCATTAAGATTCTCTTTTATTTCGAGCAGGAATAAACGTTCCTTTTTAGCGTCCAACCTTTCTGAGTTCCAGTTATTGATGCTGAGAGCAATGAGAATCCCGATCACGACAAGGAAAATTTCCCCAATGGCGTAAATCAAATACCTGCCTAACCTTTTTTCAGCCAACATTCTTTCACGAATTTTTTTAAAGAATTTAATCATTGAATACTTCTCATTTCAGGTTAACCAAGCAGCGGCGTACGTAGGCCCATGATTGGAACCATAGCTACCCTTCTTAAATACATTGTTACCTTTTTTATTTTCTCCCATCAAAGACCGGTAACAAGACATGGTTCATAATGCTAAACGCCAACTTGTCTTCTTGTGAATTATAGGCGCCTCCTGTAAATACGGCAATTAGATCCAGTTCGGGAAGGACCATTATGTACTGCCCTCCATTTCCTGTTGCGGTTTTCGACATCACTTTTTTCCCGTTTACTGTGAAGGGAATGTTCCACCAAAGATAGCCGAAATCAATTCCTGTGATCTTTGTTTTTGGGGTGGTCGACTCTTCCATCCACTCGTTTGAAATAATCTGTTGACCTTCCCATTTCCCCTTGTTAAGGACCAACATTCCGAGTTTCGCTATATCCCTGGAAGTCATGTACAGCCTTTTCGCAGAGGGGATAACTTCTTTGTTTGAAGTATGTCCCCATCTTAGATTCTCAATTCCGAGAGCTTTAAAGAGGTATTCTTCAGCAAATTTATCTATGGACATTCCGGAAGCCCGACTAACGATCTCTG